>DASWYX010000074.1:0-8754 GCA_036404755.1 Pseudoduganella sp. | reverse complement strand
GTAAACACCCGCTTCCCGTTGGGGAAGATGTAATAGCACCAGTCCTCGCCATTCGGCGCCTGCGCGCCCAGCAAATCGTTGTACGCCGAGCGCTCGATTTCCTCGGCATATTGCGCCTCGCCCGTGATGGCCAGCAGCTCGCGGTTCATCTGCAGCCACGCCAGCGTGGAACAGGTTTCGATATAGCCGTAGGGCGAGAAAGCGCCGTGATGATTGAACACTTCGCGCGAGCGATGCGCCACGCCGCCCCATGGACCGCCGCCCAGGCTCAGGTGGTATGCGCGCACGCTGTGCCAGACATTGCGCACGGCATCCAGGTACGCCGGCTTGCCGGTGGCGCGGTGCAGCTTGGCCAGTCCCACCATATTCCAGCACAGCTGATACGCCTTGCCGGTCGCGATCTCCGCCGCATCCGTTCCCTGCAGCGCCTGCGTCAGCAGGTTCAGTTCCGGACGCGCATCCGCCTGCTGCACGATCAGCTCCGCCAGTTGCAGGTAGCGCGCCTGGCCGGTGCGCAGGTAAAGCTCCGCCGCCGGATCGAGCAGGATGGTGGCGGACATGCCGTGGTGGTTGCCCAGCTCCGTAATATCGACGCCGCCCTGCGTCAGCGCCTGCAGGCACAGGTCGCCGATGCGGCAGGCGGCGTCCAGGTAGCGCGCCTCGGGGAAGTATTTGTGCACTTCCAGCAGGCCGATGACCAGGTAGCTGTGGGTCCAGATATCCCAGGTGCGCTGGCCCGGCGCGCCATCCCAGGTACGCGGCCCGCGCGGCTGCTTGTGCATGAAGCGGCGTTCCTGCGCATAAGTGCCCAGGTAGCCGTCCGCCTCCTGCTGCGCGGCGAGGAAGTCGGCCACGCGCCGCACCTGCGCTGCCAGCGGATGGCCGGCGCTGCGGCTGGCGGCGCGCGCCGCCGCGTACAGCCACTTGCCGGCGTGTTCGCCGTACCAGTCGCCTTCGTGGTTGCAGCATTTGTGCTCCGCCCCGAACAGGACGATGGCCGGGCTATGTTCATCCTCGATGAAGTGGGACAGGCGGCCATTCAGGTTGGCCTCCAGCGCGTCGCCGAGCAAGCCTTGCAACTGCACTTGCGCCGGCGCGGGAAATCGTGCGACCGCTTCCATATCAGGCCGCATCCACCACGCAGCGGAAGCCCAGCATGCCGGAGCGGTCCTTGGACGGCGCCATCAGCAGGTATTTGCCGTGCTGGTCGAGGCGGTGCGCCTGCGGGAAATACCAGTGCGAGCTTTGCGGGATATACGAGCTGCCGCCGCGCAGGGCCGCCGCGCGCGTGTGCTCGTCCTCGAACTCGCTGGTCCATTGCCACACATTGCCCACCAGGTCCATCACGCCGAAGGGGCTGGCGCCTTCCGGGTGCGCATCGACGTCGTCCGGCGGCAGCAGTTCGCGTCCCGTATTCTGCCTGGGAACGACGCTGTCATTCCACTGGTCGCCCCAGGGATAGAGGCGGCCATCCGTGCCTTGCGCCGCATACTGCCATTCCCATTCGTGCGGCAGGCGCTTGCCGGCCCAGGCGGCGTAAGCGCGCGCATCTTCCAGGCCGACCCAGGTCACGGGCTTGTTTTCCCAGCCCTTGCGCGGCGCGCCATTGTCCCAGTCCTTCAGGAAGTTATGGGCGTCGCGCGGCGCGTAGCCGGTGGCGTCCAGGAAGCGCTTGAACTGGGTGTTGGTGACGTTGTACTTGTCGATGTAGAAGGGCTTCATTTCCATGCGGCGGCGATGCGCGCGGCGGCCGATGCTCTCCCACGGATACTGGAAGTCCATGCTGGCCCAGGTATAACCCTCGACCTCGATGCCGGTGACGACGAAATCGAATTCGCCGCCGGGGATGGCGACCATGCCTGCCGGCGCTTCCGCCGCGGGTGCGGTCGGCGCAATGTCGACCATCTTTTGCGGCAGCGGCTTCCAGGCGCCGGAGAAGCTGCGCAGCGGCGTGGCGGCCATCTGCGCCATCTTGCGCAGGAAATCGTCCATGCCCGGCACGCTGACGCCATGGTCCACGCCGACAACGGCGCCGAAGCTCCTGGTCTCGATCTTGAGGTCGAAGGTTGCGGTGGCCTGCTCGCCCTGGCCGCTGATGCGCGGCGTGACCGGTACGCCATTCCATGCGTCGTAATATGCGCGGCCCTCGGTGTGCGGCACCACCAGCTGGTCGCCGTCCACCTCGTATTCATTGCGGTTGACGATGGTCCACAGCGTGACGCCATTGGCCGGGAAGCGGCTGGCGAACACGTTCTGCTGCAGCGCCATCGAATAAGGCTCCCAGCCGGGGCTGACCAGCTGCTCGGGGAACTGGCGGTAGATGGTAGCAATGCGGCGCAGGGCCTCGCCGTCGCGGTCGGTGAACTGGTTCCAGATGCCCCACACGTTTTCCCAGGCGGTATAGCCCACGCCGTTGAAAAACATGTACTGGAAATCGTCGGTGCGGTCGCGGCACCAGCGGTTCTCCAGGTTGACCATATGGCGCGACTCCAGCCACTTCACCTTGCTCACGGCGGGGATGATGTCGGTCGAGGCCTTGCCCCAGGTTTGCTGGTTCCACTGCAGCGCTTCGTCGGCGGTCAGCGAGCCTTCCGGCTGGAAGATCAGCGGGCAGTTGGCCCTGTCCGATACGTCCGCATACACGCGCGGCACGCCGTTGTAGGTGTCGCCGTTGACGCCGTCCGCGCCCAGCTGCACCGCGAGGCCGGTGACCGCGTCCCAGTCCTCCATGCCTTCCGGCCTGGTGCCGTTATCCCAGGGCATCGTTGGCAGGAACACGCGCACGCCGCGCTTCTGGAAAGCCTGCACTGCCCTCTTCAGGCCATCCAGTCCGCCCGGCATATCGCTGGCCAGCATGGTCTGGTTGCGGTTGTCGATGCCGATGTTCGGATAGACATACCAGATCAGCACACTGTCGATGCCGCCGAAGCGCTTTTCCAGGTCATCCAGGTAGCGGTCCACCGTGTACTCGCCCTTCACGGGATCGTAGAAATAGCGGTCCTCCACCATCATCTGGGTGTGCACGAAATTGCGCTGGGACCAGGCCAGCTCCGGCCGGTCGTAGCGCGAACCGTCATAGCCGGCGCGAATCTTGTGCTCGTGGCGCCAGATCCTCAATTCCTTGCGCCAGCTCTCCGTGTAATTGTTGACGTCGATCTTCCACTTGCCGATATTGGTATAGGGCCAGTCCGGCGATTTTCCAGGCGTAGGCAGGTGGGCCGGCAGCGTGTGCGGCAGCGGCGTATCCCAGTGCTTTGGCTCCTTCGCGGGAACGGTGCGGGTGTCATAGGTTGGTGGACGTTTGCCGGTCATGATCTTCCTCGGTGCTCGATGGTGTGTCTGTATAAATGGTGAGGCCGGCCAGCGACTGCGTCGGCGCCGGGAACAGGTAGCTGGCCAGGTAGCCGAAGACGATGCACAGCATGATCGAAATCGGCAGGTAGAAGTAGGGGTGAACGAGTTTCATCGTCCAGCAGATGGTGGTCAGCGTCGAGCTGCAGACAATGCCGATGGCCACGCCCTGCCAGTTGGCGCGGCGCGTGAACATGCCCAGCGTGTAGGCGCCCGCGAAGCCGCCGCTCAGCAGACCCGCCAGTTCGATCGACACGTCAAACAGCGAGTGCGCATTGAAGCGCGACAGCAGCAGCGCAGCGGCAATGCCGATCAGGCCCGTGGCCACGGTGGCGACTTCCGCGAACAGCACGCTCTTTTTCGGCGTCGGATGCTTCACCAGCTTTTCGTAGAAATCCACCGAGGCCAGCGTGGCGACGCTGTTCATGATGCCGGACAGCGTGGCCATCGCCGCCGCCAGGATGCCGGCGATGATCAGGCCCGTGATGCCGGTCGGCAGTTCGGCGGCGATGAACAGGGGGAAGGTCGCGTCCACGTTCAGCAGGGGATTCATGCGCTCCGGATGGCTCTTGTAGTAGGTATAGAGCGCGGTGCCGATAGTGTAGAAAATGAAGCCGCCGGGAATGGAAATCGCCGCGAAAGTCCAGATCGATAAGGTCGCTTCCTTGGCCGACCTGGTGGACAGCACGCGCTGCATCAGCACCTGGTCCTTGGGGAAGGTCAGCACCACGTCGAACACGACGAGGAAGATGAAGCCCCACACGGTGGGCTGGGTCAGGTCCCAGCTGAAGTCGAACAATCTGGTCTTGCTCTCCGCGGCCGCCACGCTGACGAATTCCGCCACGCCGCCATCCAGCTTCCACAGGATGAAGCCGATGGCGAAAAGGGCGCCGCCCATCTTTACGAACAGTTGCACGAAGTCCGTCCACACCACGGCCTTCATGCCGCCCATCGCCGTGTAGACAATGGTGAAGCTGCCCATGATGATGATGCTCCAGGTGACGTCGATGCCGGTAATGGTGGCGATGGCCAGCGACGGCAGCAGCAGGATCACGCTCATGCGGCTGCCGATCTGCACCAGGATGCAGATCAGGCTTGCGATCATGCGGATCGATGGGTGGAAGCGGATTTCAAGGTACTGGAATACCGACATCAGGTTCAGGCGGCGCAGCAGCGGCACGATGGCGACCGCCACGAAGGTCAGCGCCAGCACCGCGACCAGGTTGTTGGTCATGTACTGCCAGTTGGTCTCGAAAGCCTTGGCGGGAATGGCGATATAGCTGATGGAGCTGGTGTTGGCCGCGTACAGGCTGATGCCGGCCGCCCAGAAGGGGATGCTGCGGCCGCCGACAAAGAAGTCCGACGTCGAATTGCGCTTCTCGCGGATGTAGCAATACCAGCCGATGCCCAGCATGCCCGCCAGGTAGGCCACGATGACGATCCAGTCGAAGGTCTTCAGCAGGCGCTTGCCGCTGACGATTTCCGTATAGGCCAGCTGCTGCTTGCCGTCCGCCCCAGTGTAGGCCCGCAGCAGGCCGTTGCCCCAGCCGGCGCCGAACTCGGCGCCCTGCCCGGCCTCCGCTGCGGGCAGCGGCGCCACCGCCCAGGAGCCGGTAATCGTGTGGTAAGTGTGCAGTTGCGGCAAGCCTGGCTGCTCGCCAGCCGCAGCCGCGGGCCAGGCCAGGTAGAGCACATGCGCCTGGCCGGTGGCGCGCGCGGCGCCGGGCAGCACGCGGCCGGCGACCGGCTTCATGTCGGCCCAGCCGTTGCGGGCGGTCCAGCGCAGCAGGCGGTCGCCCTGCCCTTCGGCGCCGCGCAGGGTCAGCAGCACCGAGGAGTTCTGCGCCACCAGGGAGCTGATGCCGAAACCGCGGCCACCCCATGGAGGCAGCGCTTCCCAGCTTGCGCCTGGGGCGACGGTATCCAGCACCAGCATGCGCGCTTCGCCCGCGGCGTTGTAGCCCGCCACGTACAGCTTATCGGCAAGGACAGCCGCGTAAGCCTGGTGCAGCGGCTCAGGCAATGCCGGCAGCGGCACGCTTTCGATCGCTGCGCCCTGCAAGCCGAGGCGCTGCACGGCAACGGCGCTGTCGTCCAGCCCGGAGAGCAGCCAGGTGTAATGCGGCCCCGCAGCGAAACTGCGTGCCTGCGGCGCGCGGAAATCGGCGGGGCGCCAGGCCTTGCGGTCTTCGTCCAGCAGCCAGCTGCCCGATCCGGCCAGCGCCAGCAGGCGGCCCTCGACGGTCAGCAGTTGCGTGGCCGGCTGCGGCAGCGGCGGCAGCGCGACGTTGCGCACCGTGGCGAGATTGTCCGCCAGCGCAAGGCGCGGCGCCAGCATGCCGACGCAGAGTGCGGCCAGTAGCGCCAGCAAGCGCGCCAGGAAATGGTAATGCCTGCTCATGTATACCTCAGCGAATCACATCGAGGGCACGCAGTCGCGCGATCTCTTCGGCCGAATAACCGTTGGCGGCAAGGATCTGGTCCGAGTGCTGCCCCAGCGCCGGCGCTGCAAACGGCGCCGGCGGCGGGGCGTCGCCGAAGCGTACCGCCTCGGTGAAGCCCCGGTAGCTGCCGACGGCCGGATGCGGCATGTCCGCCATCATATTCTCCGCCAGCACTTGCGGGTGGTCGAACATTTCCTCCAGCTGCCGTGCTGCGGCGCACGGCACGTCGCTGCCGAAAATCTGCTCCCATTCCCGCGCCGTGCGCGCAGCCAGCGCTGCGCGCAGCGTTGGCACCAGCACGGCCGCATGTTCGGCGCGCTTGCGCACGCTGTCATAGCGCTCGTCGGACGCCAGTTCGGGCAGGCCGACGCGCTCGCACAGCGTGGCCCAGAAGTGCGGCGTATTCGCGGACAGGTAGATATAGCCTTCGCGTGCCGGGTGGATGCCGGTAATGCCGCCGGAGCGCATGTCCCGCCCGATATCCAGCGGTTCGCCCTCGGCCTTGATCAGGCGCGCGGACTGCATGGCCAGCGCGCTGCGCAGCAGCGACACGCCGACATACTGGCCATGGCCCGTGCGGCTGCGTTCGAACAGCGCGGCGTTAACGCCCGATGCGACCAGCGCGGCGGCGTAGTAATCGACCACGCTGCCATACACGATCTGCGGCTCGCCGCCTTGCGGCCCCTGCATGGCGCAGATGCCGGTGAAGGTTTGCAGCACCTGGTCATAGCCGGCATTGTCCTTCATCGGCCCCGTTTCGCCATAGCCGGTGACGGCGCAGTACACCAGCTGCGGGCGGCGCTGCTTCAGCTGCTCGTAGCCGATGCCCAGGCGCTCGGGCACGCCGGGGCGGAAGTTGTGCACCAGGACGTCCGCCGTATCGACCAGCTTGTGCAGCACCTCGCGGCCTTCCTGCTGTTTCAGGTCGATGACGATGCCGCGCTTGCTGCGGTTCACGCCGAGGAAGGCGCGGCTTTCCTCTTTCAGCGTGGACGGGTATTTGCGCAGGTTGTCGCCTGCGGGCGGCTCGATCTTGATCACTTCAGCGCCCATGTCCGCCAGCTGCGTGCAGCCATACGGGCCCGCGATGTAGGCGCTCAGGTCGAGGACGCGGATGCCGGCCAGTGGCAGTCGCGCGTGCGGCGCCGGCGCGGCCGGAGCGGTTGGGGCGGCCGGGGCGGCCGAAGCGGCGGAGACGGACAAGGGACTGCCCGCCGCGACGACCGCCTTGGCGCGGCGGATGAACGGCAAGTCGATCATCTTGCCGTCCACCGTGAACGCGCCCGCGCCGGACGCCTGCGCTTCGCGCGCCGCATCGAGCACGCGCAGCGCGAATGCATATTCCTCCTCGCTTGCACTGAACACCTCATTAGCCAGCGCGACTTGAGAAGGATGGATGCAGCTCTTGCCCCAGAACCCCAGACGGCGCGACATCGAAGCTTCCGCGCGGAAGCCATCGGCATCGCGGATATCGGGAAAGGCGCTGTCGTATGCGAACACGCCCGCCTCCGCCGCAGCCATGCGCAGGGCGAACATGGCCGCATGCACATTGCCCGCGTCGCGGCGTGCAATGCCATTGGCCTCGAACAGATCGGCAAACCCCAGTTGCAGGCCCGCCACGCGCGGATCCGCCGCGCCGATTTCCGCCGCATGCCGCAGGCCGGCCGCCGACTCGATATTGGCCAGCAGGCGCACCGGCCGCGCAACGCCATTGGCCGCCTCGGCACGCGCCAGCGCAGCACAAGCCGTGTGCACATCGGCCGCCGATTCCGCCTTCGGCAAATTCAGCATGCCCAGCGCCGGCAGCGTGACGGCAAGCACATCAGCCTCGAAATGCGGCGTGCCGATGCCGTTCACGCGCACGATAATCAGCTTGCCGCTTTCCAGCGCCTGGGGCGAGCGCAGGAAGTCGGCGACCGCGCGGCGCGCCTCCTCCTTGCGCGCTTCCGGCACCGCATCCTCCAGGTCGATGGAAATTGCATCGGCCTGGCCGTTGAGCGCCTTGACGAATAACTCCGGGCGCGAGCCCGGCACAAAGAGTTTGCTGCGCATGGTGTTCCGTTCCGCGGACTCGCTACTTAAAAGGTGATGCTGTGGGTCAGCGAGAAAGTCCGGCCACGGCCGGCGAAATAGTTCTGGAAGCCCGGCACCTGCGCCCACGTGAGGATGTAGAAGCGGTCCGCCAGGTTCTCGATGCCCAGGGTCAGGTCGCCGTAGCGCGTCTTGTAGGTGCTGGTCAGGTCGAACAGCGTGTAGCCGCCGGTCTTTTCCGCCGAGCTCCTGCCCTCGTTGATCGAGCGGCCCTTCAGCGTGGTGGACGCGATGCGCACGCTGCCGCGGTCGGACCACTGCCAGCTTGCGCCGAGGCCCAGCTTGTCCGGATTGATGGTGGCCACGCCCTGCTCGGTATCCAGAGGTCCGCCCAGGCGCGACGCGGATTTGCCGCGGATGCGCGAGTACAGGCCGTTCACGCGGATGGACGACGTGACGATGTATTCGCCGGACAGCTCGAAGCCCTTCACCTGCACCGGCGAACGCTGCATGACGAAGTCGCCCGTCACCGGATCGATGGAGAGCGATACGCCGAAGTCCGAATCGGACTTGTAGTAGGAAGCCGCCAGGCTGCCCCACTTGCCCTTCCAGTTGGCGCCGATTTCCTTGTTCTCGACGATGACGGCCTGCAGGTCCAGGATGCCCTGTACCGACTGGCCGGGCTTCTTGATATTGCGCAGCGGGATGCCAACGTTCGGCAGGCTGAAGCCCTTGGCGTAGGACACATAGGT
Organism: Pseudoduganella sp.; assembly: GCA_036404755.1. GTDB lineage: Bacteria > Pseudomonadota > Gammaproteobacteria > Burkholderiales > Burkholderiaceae_D > Rugamonas. The sequence continues at coordinate 176 of DASWYX010000074.1, read as the reverse complement.
CGACCAGCCCGGCGCAAAACGCCACACCACGCCGGCGTTGGGCAGGTTGGCCTTGTAGTCCAGCGAGCCGCCCTGCACGAAGACACGGTTGTTGAAGTAGGTCGTGGTATAGCTGTCCACTTCCAGTTCGCCGTTCTCGCGGCGGTAGCCGCCGCTCACCGTGAAGTCACCGATGT
>DASWYX010000073.1:0-10722 GCA_036404755.1 Pseudoduganella sp. | reverse complement strand
AGGTGCTGGAAATCAAGGGCCGTATACACCTGGGTAGACGTAATGCTGGCGTGGCCCAGCATCTCCTGCACGGCCCGCAAATCGCCGGATGATTGCAGCACATGGGAGGCGAAACTGTGGCGCAGCATGTGCGGGTGCACGTGGACCGGCGTGCCGGCCGCCAGGCTGTGCGCCTTCAGCCGCATCTGGATCACGCGCGGCGAGACGCGCGTGCCGCGCTCGCTGACGAAGAGGGCATTGCTGCCGTCGGCAGGCGCCGGGCGCACGGCCAGCCAGGCATCGATGGCGGCCATGGCCGCGCTGCCCACCGGCACGCGGCGCATCTTGCCGCCCTTGCCGGTGACGACCACTTCGGCGTTGTCGCGCTCGAGCCAGCCGAGGGAGGCGGGATGGCCGGCCTCCGCCTTGCGGTAATGGACATCCAGGCCGGACAGTTCCGATACGCGCAGGCCGCTGGAATACAGCAGTTCGAACATGGCGCGGTCGCACAGCCGGGCCGGCGCATTCGCTTCGGCGCGCGGCGCGGCGGGGGCAACCAGATTGACGGCGTCGTCCACCGACAAAGCCTTGGGCAGGGTCCTGGCGCGCTTGGGCGGCTTCACGCCTTCGACCGGGTTGGCGCTGACGCCGCCCTGGCGCCCCAGCCATTCAAAGAAGCCGCGCCAGCCGGACAGCTTGCGCGCAATCGAGCGCGCATCGAGGCCACGTGCATGCAGCTGGGCCGTGAAGCGGCGCACGTCGAAGTGGGTGAGGGCGGCCCAGTCCTTGTCACCGGACAGCCGGGCCAGTTCCTGCAGGTCGCGGCGGTAAGCGGCGACCGTGTGGGTGGACAGCTTGCGCTGGGTGGCGAGGTGGCTCAGGTAAGCGTCGGCCGCGTCCAGCTTTGCCGCGCTCATGGCCAGCCTCAGCCTTGCAGCTGGGCCAGCGCTACGCTGGCCGTTTCGCCGATGTGGACGAGGAAGTCGGTCGCCATCAGCGAGGTGAAGCGTTCAGGGTCCGGCGAGCCCATCACGAGCAGGCCGAAGGCCGCGCCCTTCACGCCCGGCTTGCGCAGCGGCAGGATCACGACCGATTTGATGCTGGCCGCATCGTCCAGCCAGCGCGCCGCTTCGAAGTCATTGTTGCCGCCGCAGTAGGGCGCCATCAGGCTGTTGGCGAACAGCTGGGAATCCTCGGTGGCGCCGGTGGCGAACCATTCGTCGGCGTATTGCGGGGCGACGTTGAACAGGCGCAGCGTGGCTTGCGGCACGTGGAAGCTGGTTTTCAGGCCGTCGGCGACGGCGCGCGGCAGCTCGGCCACGTCGCGCGTTTGCAGCAGGGTCTGGTTCCAGCTGTGGAACCGGTTGGCGATGGACGCGTTTTCCTGGGCGTGGCGCGTGAGTTCGGCCAGGCGCAGTTCCAGCGCCTTGTACTTGTCGCGCATCACTTCCATCTGGCGCTCCTGCAGCGACACGGCGCGGCCGGTCAGCGGGCTGGAGAGCTTTACGTCGCCCAGCAGGTTGGCGTGTTCTTCGAAGAAGTGCGGGTGGTCGGCCAGGTATTGCGCGACGATGGCGGAATCCAGGATAGCGGTCATTGTTATTGCGTCGTAATTTTTAGCAAGTCACATTCTAACCGACGCGCTCGCAAAACCTAAACCCGGGGTCAGACCCAAGGGTCTGACCCAGGTTTTAGGTTTCAGAAGCGGTGCCGAATCCCCAGCTGCACGCCCTTGCTATCCTGTCCCGGCTTGCCGGTAAAGCCGCCGGGTGCGCTGGCGGCGCCGATCGCGTACTGGCCATCGTTCTCGTTCCGGATCATGGCGGCGACCAGGTACACGTCGGTGCGCTTGGACAGGTTGTGATCGTAGCCAATGGCGTACTGGGTCGCGTCGGACGCATCGGCGCGGCGGTCGTTCTGGCGCGCGACGTTGGCCATGATGCGGCCGGCGCCGATACGGTAATGCAGGCCGACCTGGTAGCTGATCGCATCCAGCAGGAAGTTGCGGCGCAGCGCGGCGTTGGCCTGCGCCGCCAGCAGCGGGCCCAGTTGCGGGCCGAACTGCGTGAACGTCGGCGCCAGCTGGTCGTTGGCGAAGCGGATGATGACCGAGTTCTCGTTCTTCTGTCGGTGCGCGCCGGCGAAGAATTTCCAGTCGCCGGTGGCGTAGGAACCGGCAATGGTGGACGTGACCAGGCCGCGGTTGCCCACCTGGTCCAGGCCCTCGTTATAGGCGGCGCCGACATCCCAGCCATTGGCCTTGTAGCGGATATTGGCGGCGCGGAAGCGGCGGTCCATGCCGATATAGCCGGAATTGCGGGTGGCATACATCAGGGCCGCGCCGATGCCATTCGGCAGTTCGATGCGGTACTGGATCGCCTTATCGGAGCGGATCGCCATGCCGGCCGTCAGCAGGCCGCCGGTGCCCATCAGCACGCCGCCCCAGCTGCCGGCGGTGCCGGACTCGAAGGTGTCGCCATTGTTGATGACTTCATAGCCCGGCGTGTACATGCGGCCCAGCAGCACGGCGCCGACCGGCGTCACCAGGCCGACCAGCGAGGTGCGGTCGAACAGCGCGTTGTTGATGTTGACGACGGTAGGTGGATTCAGCGCATTCTTCACGCCCGCCACCAGGGCGGCCGCGGTGGTGGCGCCGCCGGCCGCTGGCGGCACGGTGAAGTTCAGGCCTTCGATCAGCGCCACGCCCTGGTTGGACGAGAGATTGCCGGCCTGCTGCTTACCGTTGTCCAGCTCGACGCGCGCTTCCAGGTTGAACACGGCCTTGTAGCCGCCGCCCAGGTCTTCCGTGCCCTTGAAACCGAGGCGGGAGCCGTCGGCAATACCGCTGACCAGCTTGGTTTTCGAATCGGTGCCGCCGTTGTTGACGTACATCACGCCGGCATCGGCAATGCCATAGATGATGACCGAGGATTGGGCGAATGCAGAGGCGGCACAGCTGGCCGCGAGCGCGGCTGCCAACAATTTCAATTTCATTGCTTGTCTCCGGGTGGGGGGCGCCTTTTGGGGTGCCTTATATTTATGAAGTTAAATACGAACGGCCGTTCTTAAATGCGGCAGTTAAATATCGCACACCTTTTATCGAAAGGCATGATTACTACTCATACATGGTTGCTAAAACGCCACATAAAAAAAGCGGACCAGGTTGTCCTGGTCCGCCTTGATTTGCGCGTGCGCTGTCCCGCTTAGAAGTTGTGGTGTACGCCCAGCGCGTAGTGGTTCTGCTTGGTGGTGAAGGTGGCCGTGGTGGTCAGCGGCAGCTTCTTCTGCGACAGGTCCAGGTACAGGTAGGTGCGGGCCGACAGGTTGTACTCGTAGCCCACCGACAGCTGCTTCCACTTCAGCGAACCATCCGGGTCCTTCTGGCCGTAGCCGAACAGGATCTTGCCCGGGCCGACGTTGTAGTTGGCGCCGACCATCCAGGTGTTGATGGTGTCGTTGATGGCGGTGATATGTTCCAGGTCCTGCTTGCTGTAGTTGGCCATCAGCTTCAGGTCCGGAATCGGGCGGAAGTAGGCGCCCACGGACCACAGCTTGACTTCCAGCGCGTTGCGTTCGGCGGCGGCATACACGGAGTAGCGCGGCACGCTGGCGCCCGGTTCGGAGAAGGTGGCGCTGACGGAATACGGATAGGCGGAAGCCAGGGAGCCGATCGGGTATTGCGGCGCGGCGGCGGTGCCGCGGCCGACGATGGCGGTGGTCAGGCCGTTGTTTTCCTTCGACGCCATGCCCAGGTTCAGCTGGAAGCCGTTATAGACCGGGCTGTTGTACCAGAGACCGTTGGAGAAGCGGTTGCCGGAGTTGCCGGCCGGGCCCAGCGGGTCGGAACCGGAGCCGGGCTGGGCGGTGCGATAGCCGCCAACCATGATGTCGGTCTGGAAGCCGGCCACGTTCGGCTGGCCGGACCAAGGTTCATAAGCGGTGGTGGTTTCCTGCAGCGGTGTCAGGCCGCGGCCCAGGCGCACGGTACCGAAGGAACCTTGCAGGCCGACGCGGCTCTGGCCCTGGAACAGCGGACGGCTGCCGCTTTCGTTGGTGCCGGTGTCCGGTTCGAAGCGGATTTCCAGCTGGAACAGTGCCTTCAGGCCGCTGCCCAGGTCTTCAACGCCACGGAAGCCCAGTTTGTTGTTGTCGCGCTTGCCTTCTTGCACGCTCGAGTTTGCGGTGTGGGTGGTTTTGGTGATGCCGGCATCCAGGGTGCCATAGATAGTGACGGACGACTGCGCAAAAGCTGCGCTACTGAAAGCGCCCATCAAGGCCAGGGCCACTAAGGATTTCTTCATGTGTTATTTCCTTTATAAGTATGACGGTCTAGATCCACACGTGCGTCTCAAACACTACGGATGCAGAAACCATAAGCTCAGGCTCTGTTTACCGCGTCGGATTGGTCGATTATGGTCACGGATAGTGGTCGAAAGCGATTGAATTGTCGGAACTTGTTGTTTTTTTGAAACGCTTGACTCCCTGTTCATCTGATCAATTCCGTCTATATTTCCCTTCACAGTTCAGTATTTCCGTTATGTAAGGTAGCCGAAAGCTGCGGCTGTCATATTTGTCACAAATCAAAAAAAAGTGAGTTGCGCGCGTCATACAAATGACCTGCTGACTACACTGGACGACAGCCTTTTCTTGGAACCAGATAAATAGTGGAAGCGATGGCCAATCGTGAAGAACTGACTATTATCAGGGGGGCGCGGTCGGGAGACGCACACCATCAGCTGGCGCTGGGCAAACTCTATTTGTTCGGCGGCGCCAGCCTGCCCCGCAATGCGCCGACGGCGCTGCACTGGCTTTGCCGCGCCGCCGCGCAGGACGTGGCGGAGGCCTGGCAGCTGGTCGGCCGTCACATCTCCTTTGAATATGCAAGGAACTGCCGCGAACTCGCGCTGCCCCTGTATGCGCGCGCCGCCGCCGAAGGCGAGCCGCAAGCCGCCATGGTGCTGGCCGAGCTGCTGCTCGACGGGCCGGCGCTGGAAGGCGACGAGGCCTGGCGCGCTACCGCCTGCGAGGCGCTGCGCCGCTTGCCCGACAGGGAGGCGCGGCAGTTGCTGGCACGGCTGGAGCCGCCGGCGCCGCAATCGGCAGGCGGCGCCGGCGGGCCCCCCTTGTGGTCCGCAGCGGCCGAAGGCGCCGAACAGGCGCAGTATGAGTTGCTCGACCGCATCTGGCACGAACACGAGCGGGCCGATTTCCTGGCCTGCGCGCTGCCGCTGGCGCGCAGCGTGGTGGCGGCCGTGGAGGCTGATGGCCAGCATGGCGTGCTGCGGCCGGCGCAGGTGCTGCTGCTGTCGCGCTGCGCGCAGGCGCTGGCCGAACAGGATTTGCCGGGCGACGACCTGGTCCGCATGCGCGAACTGGCGGCACTGGGCGGCGACCGCACGGCGCAGCTGGCGCTGGGGCTGGCGCTGGCGCGCATGAACACCGAGGGTGACCGCGTCGAGCATGCGGACGGCACGGTGAACTTCAAGCGCGCGCTGCGCTGGCTGGCGCGGGCCGGCGAGCAGGGACTGGCCGACGCGTGGTTTGCCATGTCGCGCATTTACATCCGTCCGGAATTTTCCCAGCGCAGCCTGCGCGAAGCCCAGGCTTGCCTGGAGAAGGCGGCGGACATGGGCCACAGCGGCGCCCAGCTCGAATGCGGCATCCACGCCTGGCGCGCGCGTCGGGGCGATGAGCAGAATGATGTGAGGGCGGCTTACTGGCTGCAGAAAGCCGCTGCCCAGGGCAGCGCGGAAGCGCAGGCGGCGCTGGACCGCATCGCACCGCCGCCGGAACCGGCCGACTGGGCGGAGCCGCTGCTGCCGCTGCTGACGCGCGAATTGCTGTCCAGCCAGCCGCTGCTGGCGGCGCGCATCGAGCTGGCGGCACTGTTCCGCCTGACCCGCGCCGAAGCGTTGCTGCTGGACGTGAAGGCGGCCGACCAGGGCCACTGCCTGGTCGTCGATATCCGCGCTTCCTATGGGCGCAGCAAGCGGCGCCTGGTGCTCGTGCGCAGCGCCCAGCAAAGGCAGGCGCTGGACCGCATCATCCGCCTGTTCGAGCAGGTCGATTGCAGCCTGGCCGGGCCGGAGGGGAATTACCGGCAGCGCCTGTACCGCTTCAAGACGTGGGTAATGTCCGTGGCGGGGGCAGGATTAGTGGCGGCTTGAAGACGGCGGATCAATGATCCGCCCTACAGCCCCCTCGGGGCCTGGCGCAGCCGACGCAGCGTAGGGCGGATCATTGATCCGCCGCAGCCCCCCTCAAATGGTGATTTCGCCTTCGAACACGGTCACGGCGGGGCCGGTCAGGTAGACCGGCTGGCCTTCGCCGGCCCAGGCGATCGACAATTGCCCGCCGCGTGCGTCGACGCGCACCGGCGAATCGAGCAGGCCGCGGCGGATGCCGGCGACCACGGCCGCGCAGGCCCCGGTGCCGCAGGCCAGCGTTTCGCCCGCGCCGCGCTCGAACACGCGCAACTTGATGTGCTGGCGGTTCACGATCTGCATGAAGCCCGCGTTCACGCGCTTGGGGAAGCGGGTGTGGTGCTCGATCAGCGGGCCGGTCAGCTCCACCGGCGCCGATTCCACGTCGGCCACCACCTGCACCGCGTGCGGGTTGCCCATGGAGACGGCCGACACCTCGATCGTTTCACGGTTGCCGCCCAGTTCCAGCACCAGCGGCCACAGCGTGTCGCGGCCTTCGGCACGGCCCTGCAGGCCTTCCGGATCGAAGGGCACCTGCTCCGGTTCCAGGATGGGCGCGCCCATGTCCACGGTGATGCTGCCATCGTCTTCCAGGCGCGGCGCGATCACGCCGGCCATGGTTTCGACCGAAATCTTGCGCGAGGAAGTCAGGCCTTTCTCGGCCACGAACTTGACGAAGGCGCGTGCGCCGTTGCCGCACTGTTCGACTTCGCCGCCGTCGTTGTTGAAGATGCGGTAGCGGAAATCGCAGCCCGGCATGGTGGACTTTTCGACCACCAGCATCTGGTCCGCGCCGACGCCGAAGCGGCGGTCGGCGAGGGCCTGCCACTGGGCCGGGGTGAAATCGATCTGCTGGTTGATCGCGTCAATGACAACGAAGTCGTTGCCGGCGCCATGCATCTTGGTGAATTTGAGTTTCATCGCTTATCCGAATAGAAGGACGGTTCGCCGTTGGGGCGTGTCTTGTAGCGCTTGTGCGTCCAAAAATATTCCGCCGGCGCTTCGCGCACACGCTCTTCGATGAATTCGTTCATGCGGCGGGTGGCGGCAACCATGTCGGGACCAGGGTAATTTTCCCACACTGGATAGAACTTGACGCGCCAGCCCTGATAATTTGGCAGGAAGGTGGCGATTACCGGCATCACCTGGGCGCCCGTGGTCGCGGCGATGCGTGCAGTTGCCGTCAGGGTGGCAGCCGGAACGCCGAAGAAGGGCACAAATTCGGCATCCTTCTCGCCGAAGTCCATGTCCGGCAGCATGAAGTAGGGCAGGTGCTCCTTCAGCGCGCGCAGGATGGGCTTGATGCCGTCCCGGCGGGTGAACAGCTTGACCGGCTTGAAGCGGGCGCGGCCGGCGCGCAGCACTTCGTCGAACACGGCATTCTTTTGCGCCACGTACATCGAGGACGCGGACGCTTCCATCGCGATCGAGGCGCCGCCCACGTCCAGGCAGACGAAGTGGGGGCAGAGCAGGATGGTCGGCTTTTCCGTCATCTTCGCCACCGGCACCTGGCCCGGCGGCATGCCTTCGCTGGTTTCGACCCTGATCAGGCGGCGCAGGCGCGCTTCCGAGGCCCACCACAGGATGGCGCGCTCGAACACGGAGCGCGAATACGCCTGGAAGTGCTTGCGCGCGATGGCGCGGCGCTCGTCCTCGGACAGTTCCGGCCGCGCCAGGCGCAGGTTGATCAGCGCGATTTCGCGGCGCGGACCCATGATGTAGAACAGCAGGAAGCCAATGCCATCACCAAAGCGGCCGAGCACCGGCAGCGGCAGCCAATGCAGCAGCCACATGAACCCCAGCAAAATCCTCATGCGGCCTCCTGCTGCACGGGCGCAGCCACGCCGGCCGGGACCTTGTAGCGGTTGTAGCTCCAGTAGTACTGGGCGGGGCAGCGGGCGATCAGCTTTTCCATCGCGGCATTGATGGCGCGCGCCTGGGCGGCCGTATCGCCGTCCAGCGAGCCCTCGAACGGCACGAAGCGCACGGTGTAGCCCTTGCCGCCCGGCAGGCGTTCAGCATAGACGATGACGACGGTGGCGTCGCCCAGCTGGGCCATCTTGGCCGGCAGCGTCATGGTATAGGCGCTGCGGCCGAAGAAATCGGCCCATACGCCTTCGCCTTCCTGCGGCACCTGGTCGGGCAGCAGGCCGATCGGCTGTCCCTTCTTCAGGAACTTGGCCAGCATGCGCACGCCGCTCATATTGGCGGGCGCCAGCAGCAGGTTCTTGCGCGCGCGGGCGCCCTCGATCAGGGGCTTCATCGCTTCCTTCTTGGGCGGACGGTACATCACCATCAGCTCGGTGCGGTGGGCGATTTCCTGGGCCGTGATCTCGAAGCAGCCCAGGTGGGGTGTCAGGAACACAATGCCCTTGCCGGCATCCAGGTTTTTCTGCACCAGTTCCCAGTTTTCGATGTTGGCGTGGCGCGACACGCGCTCCGGGTCGGCGCACCAGATGAAAGGCAGTTCGGCCAGCGCCTTGCCCGCTTCGGACACGGCCTGCTTCAAGTGTGCGGAGAAGCCGGCCTGCGCCATGTTAGCCTTCATGCGGCGGCGGTAGGACGGGGACAGCCCATACACCAGCCAGCCCAGGGCCGCGCCCAGCGCATGCAGCACCGGCAAGGGGAAAACCGAGAAGAAGCGGAAAATTCGTAACAGCATGAATATGTATATAAGAGCAAAAGCTAGCGTTGCTCTAGCCAAAAAATTTTTAGGAAGCGTAAAATACCACGTTAGTTAGTTTCAACCGCTGAGTTAACAGACAACTTGCGAGGCGGTATATAAATTTCGCTAAAGCGTCGCAAGCTGTGTTAGTTTTGCGACAACATTTATCAAAACTATGGAGCTTGCGATGTCCAACGATTATCTGTTTACCTCTGAATCCGTCTCCGAAGGCCATCCCGACAAAGTCGCGGACCAGATTTCGGACGCCATCCTGGATGCCATCCTGGCCCAGGACCCCAAAGCCCGCGTCGCCGCTGAAACCCTGTGCAATACCGGCCTGGTGGTACTGGCCGGCGAGATCACGACGCACGCGAACGTGGATTATATTCAAGTTGCGCGTGAAACCATCAAGCGTATCGGCTACGACAACACCGAATATGGCATCGACTACAAGGGTTGCGCCGTGCTGGTGGCCTACGACAAGCAGTCGCCGGACATCGCCCAGGGCGTGGACGAAGGCGCCGGCCTGGATCTCGACCAGGGCGCGGGCGACCAGGGCCTGATGTTCGGCTACGCATGCGACGAAACCCCGGAACTGATGCCGGCCGCGATCTACTACGCGCACCGCCTGGTGGAGCGCCAGTCGCAGCTGCGCAAGGATGGCCGCCTGCCATGGCTGCGTCCGGACGCCAAGTCCCAGGTCACCCTGCGTTACCAGAACGGCCGTCCGGTGTCGGTGGACACCGTGGTGCTGTCGACCCAGCACGCGCCGGAAATGACCCACAAGCACATCGAAGAAGCGGTGATCGAAGACATCATCAAGCCGGTGCTGCCGCGCGAGTGGCTGCAGGACACCAAGTACCTGGTGAACCCGACCGGCCGTTTCGTGATCGGTGGCCCGCAGGGCGACTGCGGCCTGACCGGCCGCAAGATCATCGTCGACACCTACGGCGGCGCAGCTCCGCACGGTGGTGGCGCCTTCTCCGGCAAGGACCCGTCCAAGGTTGACCGTTCGGCCGCCTACGCCGCCCGCTACGTGGCCAAGAACATCGTGGCCGCCGGCCTGGCGCGCCAGTGCCAGGTGCAGGTGTCCTACGCGATCGGCGTGGCACGCCCGATCAACATCACCGTGTACACCGAAGGCACCGGCGTGATCCCGGACGAGAAAATCGCCCAGCTGGTGCACGAGCACTTCGACCTGCGTCCGAAGGGCATCGTGCAAATGCTGGACCTGCTGCGTCCGATCTACACCAAGTCCGCCGCCTACGGCCACTTCGGCCGCGAAGAGCCGGAGTTCACCTGGGAACGCACCGACAAGGCGGCGATCCTGCGCGACGCTGCTGGTATCAAGTAAAACCGAAACCCGGGGTCAGACCCAAGGGTCTGACCCGGGTTTAGGTTTAAGCTATAATTCACCCTCTCCGAGGAGCGCTGCGACCATGTGAATGGCCAGGCTCGGAACCTCAACACCGCGCTCACGTTACTTTTTTCTATGAACGAAAGGAGGGCGTGATGAACGCCGTACTGAAAGAATCCCAAGATTACATCATCGCCGACATCGGCCTGGCCGCCTGGGGCGAAAAAGAGATCAAGATCGCGGAAACGGAAATGCCTGGCCTGATGGCCATCCGCGAGGAATTCGCCGCATCCCAGCCGCTGAAAGGCGCGCGCATCACGGGCTCCCTGCACATGACCATCCAGACCGCGGTGCTGATCCGCACGCTGGAAGCGCTGGGTGCTAAGGTACGCTGGGCGTCCTGCAACATCTACTCGACCCAGGACCACGCCGCTGCCGCCATCGCTGCCGCCGGCACCCCGGTGTTCGCCGTCAAGGGCGAAACCCTGGATGACTACTGGGACTACACCCACCGCATC
>DASWYX010000072.1:0-9885 GCA_036404755.1 Pseudoduganella sp. | reverse complement strand
GCCGGTGCGCTCGGCGGTGGGCGCGGCGGTGGGCGCGGCGGGCGCGGGCGCCGGCTCGGGCATGCTGAAGGCCTCGCCGTTCTGCACGCGCAGCGCCGCGGCGACGAGGGCGTCGGAGTTGCGGGTAGAACGGCCGCTGGCCGCCAGCTCGTCGACCCAGGCCGACAGATCGGCAGCCGCGCGCGACAGCAGCGCGAAGAGAGCGTCGGTCGGCGGGCGCTCCTCGGCCAGCCACACGTTCATGACCTTCTCGATACCGTAAGCGCCTTCGGCAAAGTTATGCAGGCCGACCATGCGTCCGCTGCCCTTCAGCGTATGGAAGGAGCGGCGCAGCATGGTCATATTGTCGACCGTGGCCGACTCGGAGCGCGGCAGCGCCAGGGTGTCGCGCACGAAGCCCAGCACCTCCTGCGCTTCGCCGATGAAGATTTCGAGCAGCTCGGCTTCGACCGCCTCTTCGCCGGACACGCCTTCGGCCGCAGCAGGCGGCGCCAGGGTCACGGGTTCGGGCACCGGCTCCGGCGCCGGCAGCGGCTCGTCCAGCACGGGGATCGACTCCGGACCGGCAATCTTCTTGAACGGCACCGCGCGGAACGTGCCATGTGCCGCGTCGAAAGCAAAGCGCTCGCGGGCGCCGGCCGGATTCTGCGCCAGCATATCGACGAAGAAGCCCAGCGCACCCACATTCTGCGCGATTTCGTCCAGATGGCGCGGCTCCTGGGCAGGATCATCGAGGCCGGCCACCAGCTTGTGGATCTCCTGCCGCACGTGCCGCGCGGCGCGGGTCGCGTCTTCCTGGTCGAGGATGGCGAGCGCGCCTTCCAGCTGGTGCACCACGCCGTCGAGCGAAGCGAGGTCCGCGCGTTTGGACGGATCGGCGTAGTACTCGTCCAGCACCTTCTCGATCTGGCGCAGGCCCGTCTTCAGTTCCATCGACAGCGCGACCACCGTATCGTTCTCGTGCATCTGCTGCGCCAGGCTGCCCTGCCACTGCGACGGTTCGGGCGCCTGGGCGCCGGACACCAGCGCCTGCAGGCGCGCGCCGATCGTATCGGCGTGCACATTGAAGTCATCCGGCAGGTGGCGGATCTGGTCGATGCCATGTTCGGCGAACAGCAGCGCCGTCGCCATCTCCAGACCCAGCGCCTCGCTGCGGCCCGAGGTGACGGCGCGCGCGGCCACGTCGGACAGCTGGCGCATCAGCCCCGCCAGCGCCTGCAGGCCAAGCTTGTCGCTGGCGGCAGCCACCTGCCCCAGCGCCTCGCGGAATTCCCCATCCAGCTCGGGATTGATCTCGGACTGTTCCAGGCGGTGCCAGACGCCGCGGGCGCGGGCGATGCCCTCGCGCGCCGCCGTCAGCGCATCGGCATCGATCCTGCCGTAGCGGCGCTGTTCGTAGTCGCGCGGCACCATGGCCGTCAGCGCATAGGACTTGCGCAGCTGGCGCGCCAGCGGCGGCAGGCTGGCCTCGTCCGCGCCGGCGATGAAAAACAGGGCCTCGCGCAGCATGGCGTCCGGCAGTTCCTGCCCGCCTTGCGACAGGCGGCGCAGCTGCAGGTTGATCAGGCCAAAGAGCTGCTTGACGTACTTGCCGCTTTCCAGCTGGCCGCCCACCACCAGTTCGGCGAAGGCCTGCATGGCGCGCCAGAACACGCGCGCCTTCGGCTCGCGCTGCAGGTCGGCCACATCCGTCACGGCCGCCTGCAGGGCGGCGGCGTGGATCGACTGGCTGGCCGGATCGCCCGCCTTCAGGTAGGGCAGGAGCGCGCGCTCGAAGCGCTGGCGCAGCGCCGTGTAAGCCTGGGCCGGCGCCTCGCTGGCCGGCGCGGCGGGCGCCACGGCGACCGGCAGCTCGGGCACGAAGCTCAGGTCGGGGAAGAACAGGTCCGCCGGATGCACGCGGTCGATGCCCAGCAAATCCTGCACGTCGCGGAAATAGGGGAAAAGGCGCACCGGCTGGAACGGTGCGCCGGCCAGCAGCTCTTCCAGGAATTCGACCAGCGCCTGGTACAGGTTGGCCAGCACTTGCGCGTGGTCGGGCGTGTACTTGAGCGAGCCATCCTTGAAACGGTCCAGCACCACTTCGGCCAGCTGCGTCAGCAGCACGACGCCGTCCACATCGACCATCTGCAGCGCGCCGTGCGCCTGGTGCAGGTGAGACTTGGCGTGCTGCAGGGAGGTGGACTGATCTTCCGGGTCCCGTCCGCCCGCCTCGAACAGCGCGGTGCGGGAGCGGGCCAGCGCCTCGCGGATTTCCACCATGACCCAGGACAGCGGGCCCGTGTCGAAGTGCGGCGAAGCGGTGTGCGGAAAATCAGTTTGGCTCATTTATCCCTCAAGCAGAAATTCGGAATCGCGACACGGAGTTCTTCAGCTCCTGTGCCAGCACGGACAGCTTGCGCACGGATTGGGCGGTTTGCTGCGTGCCCTCCTGCGTCTGCTGCGTCACTTGCAGGATGTGCTGAATGTTATGCGCCACGCCGCCGGCCGACGTGGCCTGCATGCCGGTCGCATACGCCATGCCCTGGATCAGCTCCGCCAGGCGGTTCGACACCTGCTCGATGTCCTCCAGCGCGGCGCCCGCCGCGTCGGACAGCTTGGCTCCTTCCACCACACCCTGGGTGGATTTTTCCATAGCTGCGACCGCGTCGTGCGTATCGGTTTGAATCGTGCGCACCAGGGCGCCGATCTGCTTGGCCGCTTCGGCCGAACGTTCCGCCAGGCGCTGCACCTCTTCCGCCACGACGGAGAAGCCGCGGCCCGCCTCGCCGGCCGATGCCGCCTGGATCGCCGCGTTCAGCGCCAGCACGTTGGTTTGTTCGGTAATGTCGGAGATCAGCTCCGTAATTTCGCCGATCTCCTGCGAAGATTCGCCCAGGCGCTTGATGCGCTTGGACGTTTCCTGGATCTGCTCGCGGATCTCGTCCATGCCCTTGATCGCGTTCTGCACCGCCGTCGAACCCTGGCGTGCGGCCGCCACGGACTGGCGCGCCACTTCCGCGGACTCGGACGCGGACTTGGACACTTCGGTAATCTCGTTGGCCATCTTGGTCACGGTCGCCGACGCGTCCTGGATTTCGCGCGACTGCTGCTGGGATGCCGACAGCAGGTCGGTGGAAATGCCCGATGCGTGGGTCGACGCCGCCGTCACCTGTTCCGCGGTGACCGTCACGCGGCCCACCAGGCCGCGCAGCTCTTCCACCGTATAGTTCACCGAGTCGGCGATGGCGCCGGTGATGTCCTCGGACACGGTCGCCTGCACGGTCAGGTCGCCGTCCGCCACTTCCTGCAGCTCGTTCATCAGGCGCAGAATGGCCGCCTGGTTCTGGTCATTCATGGCCTTCGCCTCTTCCTCCTGCTTCTGCGCCTGCGCGCGCATCGCTTCCGCTTCTTCGCGACGGCGCTCCGAAGCGCGGCTGCGCGCCTGGGAATCCTGCAGCAGCACGCGGCCGATCGCGGCCGCGACAAGGAGGGTCAGCACGCCGGCCGCCACCATCAGCCAGAAGGCCAGGCCGAGCGAATCCTGGGCGTCGCGCAGGGATGTCTGCAGGCCGGCCAGGCTCTGGCGCAGCGGTTCGTTTTCCGCGAACAGCAGGCGTTCCGCGCTTTTCGCAGCGGAGAATTTTTCCAGGCGGTCCAGCACGAAGGTCACCAGCTTCTGGTAAGACTCGAACTGCTTCTTCAGCTCCGCCACTTTCTCGCGCGTTTCGGCATCGCGCACCGGGGTTACGCCCAGGCTTTCATTGCCGCTCAGCAGACCTTCGATGGTGTTGCGGAATACGGTCGTGTCGCGCCCCAGCTGGAAGGCGGTCTCGGAGCTGATGCCGCCTTCGGTCAGGAAGGCGCTCGCGCTACGGCTCATACGCTGGGTCAGCATCGACATCTTGCCCAGCGCGACCATTTCGCGGGCGCTGGCGCCCTGCCTGGCCTTGGTGGCGATGATGTCTTCGCTCAGCGCCAGCAAGTCCGGCGACATGGCGTTCAATTTGGTCAGCGTTTCATCCAGGCCGCCCAGGTCCAGGCGGTGGCGCACGATGGTGCCGGCGGCCTTGTCCGACGCCGCCCAGCGCTTGCGCGCTTCCTGCAACTCGGTCAGCACCGAAGTGGGGGCCGAACCCACGCTGCGGTTGGCGTAGCGGCCGCCGTCCGACAGGACATTGAGCGCGCGGTTCATCTCGTTGCGCGACTCCTCCAGCTGGCGCGAGGCCTCCATATTGCCCTGCACCGCGTTCGGCGCCGCCTTGCCGATACGCTGGGAATGCATCAGTGCATCCGAAGCGATCTGGGTGCGGGTCGAGGCCACGCCGGAGTTGTAGGCATTGAAGGCCACCAGGCCCACGGCAACCAGGATGGTGCCGCCCAGCACGGTGGACAGGGTGCTGAGCTGGCGTTGCGGCGACAGGTGGCCGATCAGCGGCAGGCGGAAGCCGGTATCCGAGGCGGGTGTGGGGGTGGCGTCCGCGCCACGGCCGCGCAGTGCGTCGCGCAGGCGCAGCGGCGTCACTTCCGCCTCGCCGGCCGGCCTCGGACCGCTGCTCGCGATGGTCTCGCCGAAGCTCGAAAACGCCGAGTTCTGCTCCGCCTCCAGTGCGGCGCTACTGGCGGAGCGTGAGAACAATTTGAATGCCATTAACCTTCCCCCGATTGCTTTTGGATTGGCGCCGCCTCGTGGGCGGCATATCTTACAAACCGACTTGCAGGAAACGCGCTTCGCGCACCAGCAGTGCCAGGTCGAGCCTGGTCCAGGACTGCCCTTCCCCGTCACGGAACTGCTCGCTGCACCAGGCCGGCGCATCCGCCTCCGGCTGGAGTTCCATCTCGCCCAGCTGGCGCAGGCCTAGCACGCGCGAGACGAGCAGCGCGCAATTGAAGCCCAGCCCGGCGGCAAAGGTGACGACGCGGCTGTCCGCCGCCGGCGCCGTGGCGGAACCGCCCAGGTAGCGCGCCAGGTCGATGACGCCGGTCAGGTTGCCGCGGATATTGGCCAGGCCCAGGTACCAGTCGCGCGCCAGCGGCACCGGCGTCACCGGCTGCCAGGACACGATTTCGCCGACCTGGGTCAGGTCGAGCAGGCAGCGCCGCTCGCCCACCAGCACGCCCAGCTCGCGCCCGGCCGCACTTTCGCCGCTGCGCGCGGCCATACGTTCGAGCAGCGCCACCTGGTACTGGCGCAGGCGGCTGCGACGCTCGCCGCCGTCACCCGCCTGCTGCAGATCCTGTTCGGTGCCGGACATCGCTTAACCGAGCGCGGCAATCTTGGCCAGCAGCTCGGCGGCGTCCACCGGCTTGACCAGGTAATCCTTGGCGCCCTGGCGCAGGCCCCAGATGCGGTCCGTTTCCTGGTTCTTGCTGGAACAGATGATCACGGGCACGTCCTGCAGTTCCGGGTCGCGTGCAATCGACCGCGTGACCTGGAAGCCGTTGGCGCCCGGCATGACCACGTCCATCAGGATCAGCTGCGGCTTGTCGGCCTTGATCTTGACCAGGGCTTCCTCGCCCGTTTCGGCGGTGGACACGGTAAAGCCGCTGCGCACCAGGATGTCGGTCAGGTAGTAACGCTCGGTTGGCGAGTCGTCGACGATGAGAATTCGTTGAATAGCCATGGTATTTATGCGCCCGCGCCGGCGGTATGCTCGCGCACCGCGGCCAGCAGGCTGTCTTTCGTGAAGGGTTTGGTCAGGTAGGCGGACGAGCCGACCATGGCGCCGCGGGCGCGGTCGAACAGGCCGTCCTTGGATGAAAGCATCAATACCGGGGTGGCGTGGAACTTGGCGCTCTTCTTGATCAGGGCGCAGGTCTGGTAGCCGTCCAGGCGCGGCATCAGGATGTCGCAGAAGATCAGGGACGGATGGTGGTCGTTGATCTTGGCCAGGGCATCGAAGCCGTCTTCGGCCAGCACGACCTGGTAGCCCGCCTGGGTCAGGAAGATTTCAGCGGATCGACGAATGGTGCTGCTGTCGTCGATCACCATGATTTTTAAACCATTCGCTTGCGGCGTAGTCGTCATTTGAGGAAGTTCCACCCTGTAGTTCCGGTACGATAGCACAGCACACAGGCGAGTGGCGGGACCTGCTGCTTAAAAGAAACATTTATTTATTTGACTACCTTTTAACAGTCGATGACGCCGTTTTAACGCAATTGACGAAAATGAACGATCAGATCGCCACCATCTCGAAATCGTCCTTGCGCGCGCCGCATTCGGGGCAAGTCCAGTTCATCGGCACATCGGCCCAGCGCGTGCCCGGCGCAATGCCTTCTTCCGGCAGGCCGGCGGCCTCGTCATAGATCCAGCCGCAGATCAGGCACATCCAGCTTTGCAATTCCTGGGTCGTTTCGTTGCTGCTCACGTTCAATCACCTTCTATAAAGTAAAATGCCGAATTAGGTATCTTAATCTACCCGCCGTGCAAAACCAAACATCTCCTCTTATCCTGACCTTTGGCGTCGCCGACCCGGTCGGCGCCGTGGGCGTGCATGCCGACCTGGCCGTGTTTGCCGCGCTGGGCTGCAGCGGCCTGGCCGCCACCACGGCGTTGCTGATCGGCGACAGCGCCCGCGTCGAAGACCAGCAGCATGTGGACCCGGACTGGGTGGCCGACCAGGCGCGCGTCGTGCTGGAAGACGTCGAAGTCCAAGCCTTCAAGATCGGTGCGCTGGACAATATGGAACACATGTCGGCGATCGCCGAGGTGGTGTCCGATTATCCGGACGCGGCCCTGATCCTCGACCCCTTCGGCTCCCAGCTGCCGGCGCTGGGCGAGGAGGAGGACCCGGAAGAGCACCTGACCATCGTGCGCCAGCTGCTGGTGCCGCAGGCGACGCTGCTGATGCTGTCGCATGTGGAGCTGGTACGCATGGCCGAAACCTGGCGCGACCTGGCCAATGGCGAAACGATGGCCGACGATGCCCAGCACCTGATCGATCTTGGCTGCGAATTCGTGCTGGTGACGGGCACGCCGGCCAGCGCGCCGGGCCAGCGCTCGAATACCCTGTACAGCGCGGAAGGCGTGCTGCGCCATGAACCGTGGCAGCACCTGGCCGGCCCCTTCGTGGGTGCGGGCGGCACCCTGTCCGCCGCGATCGCCGCCTACCTGGCGCGCGGCGCCTCCGTGGTCGAAGCGGTCGAGCTGGCGGAACAATACACTTATCAGGCGCTGGCCCATGCCCAGCGCTACGGCATGGGGCGCTTCGTGCCCAACCGTTTCTTCAAGACGAACTGAATAAAGACATGACTACTTCCAAGAACGACATCCTGTTTGAGCGCGCCCAGAAATCCACTCCAGGCGGCGTCAATTCGCCGGTGCGCGCGTTCCGCTCGGTAGGCGGTACGCCGCGCTTCATTACGAAAGCTGAAGGCCCCTACTTCTGGGATGCGGACGGCAAGCGTTATATCGACTACATCGGTTCCTGGGGCCCGGCCATCGTCGGCCACGCCCATCCGGAAGTGGTGAAGGCGGTGCAGGATGCGGCCACGCGCGGCCTGTCCTTCGGCGCGCCGACGGAAGCGGAAGTGGAAATGGCGGAAGAGATCTGCCGCCTGGTGCCGTCGATCGAGCAGGTGCGCCTGGTGTCGTCCGGCACGGAAGCGACGATGAGCGCGCTGCGCCTGGCGCGCGGCGCCACCGGCCGCGACAAGATCATCAAGTTCGAGGGCTGCTACCACGGCCACGCGGATTCCCTGCTGGTGAAAGCCGGTTCGGGCTTGCTGACCTTCGGCAACCCGACGTCGGCCGGCGTGCCGGAAGACTTCGTCAAGCACACGCTGGTGCTGGACTACAACAATGTGGCGCAGATCGAGGAAGCTTTCGCCGCTTACGGCAAGGACATCGCCTGCGTCATCGTCGAGCCGGTCGCCGGCAATATGAACCTGATCAAGGCCACGCCGGAATTCCTGCAGGCGCTGCGCAAGCTGTGCACGCAGCACGGCGCCATCCTGATTTTCGACGAAGTGATGTGCGGCTTCCGCGTTGGCCTCGGCGGCGCGCAGGAACTGTACGGCATCAAGCCGGACCTGACCGCGCTGGGCAAGGTGATTGGCGGCGGCCTGCCGGTGGCGGCCTTTGGCGGCTCGAAAGACCTGATGTCGAAGATGTCGCCGGTGGGCGCCGTGTACCAGGCCGGCACGCTGTCCGGCAACCCGGTCGCCGTTGCAGCCGGCATGACCACGCTCAAGCTGATCCAGCAGCCGGGCTTCTACGACAAGCTGAGCGCGACCGCGCGCCGCCTGGCCGACGGTATGACGGCTGCCGCGCAGGAAGCGGGCGTGACCTTCTGCGCCGATGCGCAGGGCGGCATGTTCGGCCTGTATTTCAGCGCCACCCCGCCCAGCAATTACGCGCAGATGATGGCGGGCGACCGCGAGAAGTTCAATGTCTTCTTCCACAAGATGCTGGACGAAGGCGTGTATTTCGCACCGGCGGCCTTCGAGGCCGGCTTCGTCAGCGCCGCGCACAGCGACGCGGTCATCGATGAAACCATCGCGGCAGCACGCCGCGTGTTTGCCACGCTGAAGTAATTCCTCGCGCCGCCTGGCCCCGTCAGGCGACGGTCGGCGCGTCCTCGAAGGGACGCGCATCGATGGGCACGTCGATCACGAAGGTCGTGCCGCTCTCCACGCTGCTGGTGACGATGATGCTGCCGCCATGGCTCTCCGCCACCCGGCGCGCATACGGCAGGCCCACGCCCCAGCCGTCGCGGTGGCCTTTCGCCGCCTGGGCCCGGCGGTAGATCTGGAAAATCGATTCCAGCTGCGAGGCGGGAATCGGGTTCCCGTCGTTGTGCACGGCGATGCGCACGCGCTCGCCTTCCCGCCGCACGGTCAGCTCCGCCGGATTGCCTTCCCCATATTTCATCGCATTGCCCAGCAGGTTTTCCAGCGCGCGCCGCATCGACTCGCGGCACCAGTGGCCGGTCACGGACTCGGCCTCGAAGCTCACGCCGGCCGGAACGATTTCGCGCGCCAGTTCAGCCATGTCGAACTCGGTGATATCGAGCGGCAGGCGCTCGCCGCTGTTGAAGACGATGCAATCGAGCAGGTCGCGCGTCATCACGTCGATGCGCGCCGTGTTGTCGAGGATCTTGCGGGCCATCGTGCGCAGCGCCTCGTTGCCGGCCCGACTTTCGATGATTTGCGCCGCCATGCTGGCATTCGACAGCGGCGTACGGATATCGTGGGTGATGGCCGCGATGAATTGCTCGCGCAGGGCCGACTGCACCATCGCAAAGGCCGTCACGCTTTCGCGGATCGCGCTGTCGATGGCGCTGTCGATGGCCTGGCGCTGCTCATGCGTGAGCGTGATCGCCGCTTGATGCAACTGATCGAAGAGGACGCGGCGGAAGAGCTGGAATTCTTCAATCAGCGCCGTCGTGTCATAGCCGCTGAGGCGGGCGCGCTCGCCGCCATGCTCCTGGGCGATCACGGACACGTCGTCCACGCCGGACTCGCAAGTCAGCAGCTGGGCCAGGCTGTCGTAGAACGCCGGCAGCGTGTTGAGCAGGATGGGATCGGGCAAACGCCCGGCTTTGTTCAGGCTGGAGCGGGCCGCACTGGACCAGGCTGAAATTACTTGGGTACGTAGTCCCTGCATTGCTTGCGATGCGGACGACGCATTCTGATTTTCCGTCACTACGTTCTCCGCAACTGTGAATTCCGAAAGGAAAGCATGTTACGCAGTGAGCGCCTTGTCAAGCAAGCGGAAGAGAACTGTGGCCTACTTTCGGTTACTTATTTCAACCAACCGCGGTGGCGGAAATACAGGAAGGGGGCAATGGCGCTGGTAATCATCAGGCCCCACGCCCAAGGGTAGCCATAGGTCCATTTCAGCTCCGGCAGGAAGTCGAAGTTCATGCCGTACACCGAAGCAATCAAGGTCGGCGGCAGGAAGGC
>DASWYX010000071.1:0-4216 GCA_036404755.1 Pseudoduganella sp. | reverse complement strand
TGCCGGCAATCAGGCTGCGCGTCGGGGCCAGGGATAAGAGCGCGAACAGGTCTGCGATTTCCTTTTGCGTCGCCAGCGGCAGGCCGGCGATGGCGCCTGCTACGCGCTGGACGGCGCCCTCAACGGCGGCTTGGCGCGCCGCGGCTTCCGACGGCAGCACGGGGCCGATAATGA
Source organism: Pseudoduganella sp. (assembly GCA_036404755.1). Classification (GTDB taxonomy): domain Bacteria; phylum Pseudomonadota; class Gammaproteobacteria; order Burkholderiales; family Burkholderiaceae_D; genus Rugamonas. The sequence goes on along the minus strand of DASWYX010000071.1, from coordinate 4,042 downwards.
CCGGCGCCAGCACTGCGACGATGCCACGCGCCTTGTCGTCCATCGCGTAGCGCTCAAGGCGCGGCGAGTGCAGTTGCCGGTACACGGCGCCGCCCGCCGCCAGCGCAATTGCGCCCAGCAGGCCTGCCTTCAGAAGTGTTCTGCGCTGCATCGTCTCCCCTTATGAGTTTTTTAATCATAAAAGTGTACGAGCGTGCGGCGATGGTGGTTAGAGGATTGCCTCTAATGGCGAAGCATGGACGGCGGATCAATGATCCGCCCTACGCGCAGCCGACCGCGATGCGTAAGTCGGATCACTGATCCGACGTGTCTGATCCGCCGCGGGAACGTGCAATGATCTGGCGCGCGATGCCGCGCAGGATGTTGACCTCCTCGGTCTCAAGCCCCGTGCGGGAAAACATGCGCTTCAGGCGCGGCATCAATTTGCGCGGATTGCCGGCGTCGAGGAAGCCGACGGTCACCAGCGCTTCCTCCAGATGCGCATACATGCCCTCGATCTGCGCCAGGCTGGCCGCCTCGCCATGGAAGCCGACATCGGACGCGGCCCGCTGCCCGGCCAGCGCCGCCATGCGGCACTCATAGACCAGCACCTGCGCCGCCTGCGCCAGGTTCAGCGAAGAATAGTCCGGATTGGCGGGAATATTCACCAGCACATTGGCCGCCTGCACGATCTCATTGGGCAGCCCGAAGCGCTCGTTGCCGAAGATGAGGGCCGCGTTCAGCGTGGCGTCGGCAGCGACATGTTCGGCCAGTTCGCGCGGCGTCTGCACCGGCGGCGAGAACTCGCGCAGGCGGGCCGACACGGCCGCCGCGAAGTTGATGCCATCCAGCGCTTCCGCCATCGAGCCGACGATGCGCGCCGAGGTCAGGATATCCTGCGCGCCGCTGGCGAACGCCACCGCCTCCTCGTGTTCCAGTGCCCCCTCGAAGCGCGGATTGACCAGCACCAGCTCGGAAAATCCCATGGTTTTCATGGCGCGCGCCACCGAGCCGATATTGCCGGGACGGCTGGTTTCGACGAGGATGATGCGGAGCCTGGAAAACAGGGAAGGTGCGGATTCAGTCGGCTTCATTTAAAATAGCGGAATTCAGCGTTGGCGAAGGGCGGAATTGTACCTCTCGCAGCAACGCAACGTTCTTTCTCATTCTTGTTCACAGACCGTCGCCGGATGCGCGAAGCGCGCCGCGGGCGGTATTGCCTATTTTACGGAAGCTAGTATGCACCCAATGCTCAATACGGCCATCAAGGCCGCGCGCCGTGGCGCCACCGTCATCAACCGCGCCTCCTTCGACCTGGACCGCGTCAGCGTAACTGAAAAGCAACACAACGACTTCGTGACCGATGTCGATCAGGCCGCCGAGCAGGCCATCATCGAAGTGCTGCTGCAAGCCTACCCGAGCCACGCCATCTATGCCGAAGAATCCGGCATCACCGGCACTGTGAACGACGAGAGTGAGTACGTGTGGATCATCGATCCACTGGACGGCACCACCAACTTCATCCACGGCTTCCCCCAGTACGCCATTTCCATCGCCCTGCAGCAGCGCGGCGTGGTGACCCAGGCCGTCGTCTACGACCCTGTGCACAATGACCTGTTCACCGCCACCAAGGGCGCCGGCGCCTATCTGAACGAGAAGCGTATCCGCGTCAACAAGCTGGACCGCATCAGTGGCGCCCTGCTCGCTTCCGGCTACAAGCCGGGCAGCCCGCTGGCCATCGCTGAATTCGCCAAGATGTTCACCATCATGGCCGAGCGCAGCCAGGGCATCCGCCGCGCCGGTTCGGCCGCGCTGGACCTGGCCTATGTCGCCTGCGGCCGCCTGGACGGCTACTACGAGAAGAACCTGAAGCCCTGGGACATCGCCGCCGGCGCCCTGCTGGTGACGGAAGCGGGCGGCATCGCCGGCGAGTTCAATGGCGAGTCCAACTACATGAATACCGGCCACATCATCGCCGGCAGCCCGAAGATCTTTGGCCAAATGGTGGGTCTGCTGGCCGAGTTCGCCTAAAACTTACAATTAATTACCAACAAAAGAGGCCCCCGGGGGCCTCTTTTGTTGTTTCCGTGCGTCAATTTCCCGTGGTTTGCTGCTATACTGGGCACTGACCACAGTTGCCTATCGGCAACTCGTTTCACTAATCAAAGATTAATAACTTTATGTCCTTTTCCCAACTTGGTTTGTCCGAAGCGATCGTGCGCGCCGTTACCGAAACCGGCTACACGGCGCCGACCCCGATCCAGACCCAGGCGATCCCTGCGGTGCTGAACGGCGGCGACTTGCTGGCGGGGGCGCAGACCGGCACCGGCAAAACCGCCGGCTTCACCTTGCCGGTGCTGCATCGCCTGTCCACCGACGCCTTCGGCATCAAGCTGACCAACAACACTTCGCCGCGTCCGATCCGCGCGCTGATCCTGACCCCGACCCGCGAACTGGCGGCCCAGGTCGAGGAAAGCGTGAAGGTGTACGGCAAATACACGCGCCTGAACTCGGCCGTGATCTTCGGCGGCGTGAGCATCAATCCCCAGATCAAGCTGCTCAAGCATGGCGTCGACATCCTGGTCGCCACGCCGGGCCGCCTGCTGGACCATCTATCCCAGGGCACGGTCAACCTGGACAAGATCGAAATCCTGATCCTGGACGAAGCCGACCGCATGCTGGACATGGGCTTCATCCGCGACATCCGCAAAGTGCTGGCCGCGCTGCCGCCGAAGCGCCAGAACCTGCTGTTCTCGGCCACCTTCTCGGACGAGATCAAGGCCCTGGCCGACGGCCTGCTGAACAGCCCGGCCACCATCGAGGTGGCGCGCCGCAATTCCACCGTCGAGGTCATCTCGCAGAAGATCCACCCGGTGGACCGCGACAAGAAGCACCCGATGCTGTCCCACCTGATCCGCACCCACAAGTGGACGCAGGTGCTGGTGTTCACGCGTACCAAGCACGGCGCCAACAAGCTGGTCGAGCAGCTGGGCCGCGACGGCATCAACGCCATGGCCATCCACGGCAACAAGAGCCAGAGCGCACGCACCCGCGCCCTCGCCGAATTCAAGGATGGCACGCTGCAGTGCCTGGTCGCCACCGACATCGCGGCGCGCGGCATCGATATCGACCAGCTGCCGCACGTGGTGAACTATGACTTGCCGAACGTGCCGGAAGATTATGTGCACCGCATCGGCCGCACGGGCCGTGCAGGCGCGACGGGCGAGGCGGTGTCCCTGGTCTGCGTGGACGAGCACGTCATGCTGCGCGACATCGAGCGCCTGATCAAGCAGTCGCTGCCGCGTGAAGTCATCGCCGGCTTTGAACCCGATCCGACGGCCAAGCCGCAACCGATCCAGCTGCGCAGCGGCACCGGGCACCAGCGCAACCAGCGTCCCGGCAACAGCAACGGCAATGGCGGCGGACGCGGCAATGGCCAGCCCCGTGCCGCGGCCAATGGGAATGGCGGCAACGGCGGCCAGCGCAACGGCAATGGCCAGCGCAATGGCAATGCCAACGGCAACAACGGCGGCCAGCGCGCTGCCGGCGGCGCCGTGGAAGGCATTCGCCGCAACAGCGGCGCCCCCCGCTCCGGCGGCGGCCAGCGCCCCGGCGGCCTGCGCTCCGGCTCGCGCTAAGTCCTGCCCCCTCCGTGGGCCAGATCCGGCAGTCCGCCATGCATGATGAATGTTGCGGATTGTCAGATCTGACCTGACGTTGTCGTGGTAGCATGCGGCTAGCTATGCCGAAATTTGCCGCCAATCTGTCCATGCTGTTTACCGAAGTGCCGTTCATCGAGCGCTTTGGGGCTGCCCGCACCGCCGGTTTCGAGGCGGTGGAATTCCTCTTCCCTTACGCTTTCGATCCGGACGACCTGCTGGAACGCCTGCAGCGCCATCAGCTGCAACTGGTGTTGCACAACCTGCCGCCCGGCGACTGGAATGCGGGCGAACGGGGCATGGCTTGCGATCCGCGCCGCAAGACGGAGTTCGAGGACAGCGTCAAAACCGCCGTCGAATACGCGAGCGAACTGAAAGTGCCGCGCGTGCATTGCATGGCCGGC
>DASWYX010000070.1:0-11169 GCA_036404755.1 Pseudoduganella sp. | reverse complement strand
GAATATCGATGACCTGACCAATGCCGGGGCCTACGACAACGCCGTCAAGCTGGTCGGCACGCCGATGGCGGGACTGACGCTGGGCGCGATGCTGGCGCTGGGCGAACAGGCCGGCGACAGCGCCCGAAACCGCGCGTTCAGCCTTGGCGCCAACTATGTCCAAGGACCGTTCAGGGCCGCCGTGGCGCTTAGCGACGTGCGCAATCGCGCGCTCACGCTGGGCCAGGCCGCGGGCATCCGCAGCCTGTTGGGCCGCACGCTCATTTCCGGGCCGGCCGCGGCGCCGGTGTATTCCGCGCTCGCCGCCGATCGTGTGCGCAGTATCGGCGGCAGCGCGACCTATATTGGCGAACGGGCGGTGCTGCATGCGCTCCATGTACAAACTGGGATCACGGCGGGCGCCGCGGAAGCCACAATGAAAAGCAGTGAGCTGGGCGTCAACTTGCCGGTGTGGCAGCGCTTCTCCGTCAACCTGGCGCTGTCGCGCAGCTCGCTGGCCGGCATGCGCTGGGACCAGTTCACCTTGAACAACGTGTACTCGCTGTCCAAGCGGACCTCGGTATATGCGCAGGGTGTGCTGCAGCGTGCATCCGGCACTGGCGCTGTCGCAGCCATCAACTCGATCGGATACGCGGCCGGCCGCACGCAGACTGCGCTGCGCCTGGGCGTGCATCACCTTTTCTAGGATCTAGGGTTTGGGAGGGAACAGGCCCTCCCATACTTCCTTGATGGATGCGGTGACGACAGCCGCCGCATCGGCTTCGCCGCCGAACATGGCGCGCACGTAGGCCATAGCCTGCTTTGCTGAAACGTGAGGCGGCAGCGGTGGCACGTTGGGATCGGTCACCATTTCCACCACGGTCGGCACGTCGGAAGCCAGCGCCTGGTCCCAGGCGGAGGCAACGTGTTCCGGCCGGTCGATGCGCAAGCCGCGCAGGCCCAGCATCTCCGCGTATTTCGCATAAGGGAAATCGGGCAGGGCTTGCGAGGGCACGAAGCGCGGATCGCCCGCCATGACGCGCTGCTCCCAGGTGACCATATTCAGGTCGCCGTTATTCAGCACGAGCACCGTCAGTTTGCCATTGCCCCATTCGCGCCAGACGCGCGCCAGCGTGATCAGGCCATTGATGCCATTCATCTGCATCGCGCCGTCGCCGGCAATGGCGATCACATGGCGGTCGGGGCATGCATACTTGGCCGCCAGCGCATAAGGCACGGCGCAGCCCATCGTGGCCAGGCCGCCGGACAGCGAGGCGGACATGCCGCGCCGAAGCTGCAGGTCGCGAGCGAACCAGCCGGCGCCGCTGCCCGAATCGCAGGTCAGGATGCAGTTGTCCGGCAGGCGCGGGGAGAGTTCCCAGAATACGCGCTGCGGGTTGATGGGATGGGCGTCGTTCATCGCGCGGCCTTCCAGCACGCGCCACCAGCGCGCCACCTGTTCCTCGACGTGCCTGCGCCATGCCGTATCGGTTTTCTGCTCCAGCAGTGGCAGCAGGGCGCGCAGGGTAGCGGCGCTGTCGCCCACCAGTCCCACTTCCACCGGGTAGCGCAGGTTCAGCATGCGGCCATCGATATCGATCTGCACAGCGCGCGCCTTGCCTTCCTTGGGCAGGAATTCCGAATAGGGAAAGGCTGTGCCGACCATGAGCAGCGTATCGCAGTCGTTCATCAGGTCCCAGCTGGCCTTGGTGCCGAGCAGGCCGATGCTGCCGGTGACATACGGTAGATTATCCGGCACGCAGGCCTTGCCCAGCAGCGCCTTGGCGATGCCGGCGCCCAGCCGTTCGGCGGTCGCGATCAGTTCATCGGTCGCATGCAGTGCGCCCGCGCCGGCCAGGATGGCGACCTTGTTGCCGGCATTGAGCACGGCGGCGGCGCGTTCCAGCTCCGTGGCAGGTGGCGCCAGCGCATGCGCCGTGTAGCCAATGCCACTATGCACGGTGCCATGTTCGCGCGGCGGCGTCTCCACGGCGTCCAGTTCCTGCAGGTCGTTGGGCATGATGATGCAGGTCACGGTGCGGCGCTCGCGGGCGATGCGCATGGCCCGGTCCACCAGGTGGCGCATCTGGGCCGGATGGGTGGCCATCTGGACGAAATCGCTCGCCACGTCCTTGAACAGCGAGAGCAGGTCGACTTCCTGCTGGTAGTCGCCGCCCAGCGCCATGCGGCTTTGCTGGCCAACGATGGCGACCACCGGCTGGTGATCGAGCTTGGCGTCGTACAGGCCGTTGAGCAGGTGGATGGCCCCGGGGCCCGATGTGGCGAGGCACACGCCCACTTCTCCCGTGAACTTGGCGTGGGCGCAGGCCATGAAGGCCGCCAGCTCCTCGTGCCTCGTCTGCACGAAGGCAATGCCTTCCTTGCTGCGCCCCAGGGCGCCCATGATGCCATTGATGCCGTCGCCCGGGTAACCAAAAATGCGCCGCACGCCCCATGCCGCCAGGCGGGTGATGAGGAAGTCGCTCACTGTGGCCATGTCGCACTCCTTTCAACGATGGCCGCATTATGGCCGCAAGCGCCGGACAGGCGCGCACGGTCGGCGCGCCGTTCAGCGCTTTAGCCAGTGGGAAAGATGGAACACAGCCATCAGCAGGTACATCGCGACCATGTCGCTGAACGGCAGCGGCCAGCGGCTGGATGAGCAGATCATATTGGCGTCGCCGCTGACGGCGCTCAGCAGCGCCATCGCAGCGAATGTGGGTGCCGCGGCCAGGCCGAGCAGGCGGGCCAGCTTGCCGGCGCAGCCGCCCGGCGCGCCGAGGCTAGGCCGCGTCATACTTGTCATGATGGCGCCACCAGATGCCTTGCTCGTTGCGGCCCTTGGGTGCGCGGTCGAGCCATTGATACATGCCCCACAGCCCGTCCACGCCGCGCGAGTAGCCGGAATACGTGTGGTAGATCTGGCCATCTTCGATCACGAAGGCGCTCACGCCCGGCCGGTCGCGGATGTAGGTGACGGGATCGGTGCCGCTCATGGAGGCCATATGGCCCACCGGGCTGGCGCGCATGCCGTCGGCGGCGCCTGCCGGCAGCGGCGCTTCGCGGCGGTAGTTATATTCGACGTCGCCGTGCCGCTGCTGTTCCTCGCTGAACCACACGCTGAAGTCGCTGTTGAAGTCACTGGGGAAGGACGAGGCCCAGTTGAAAGTCCAGCCCATGCGCTCCCTGAACGCCAGCAGCTTTTCGATCGGCGCGCGGGAAACGGCGCTGAACGCCACGTCGTGATTCTCCAGGTGCACGGTGATGCCGTTGAAGCCGTCCGCAATGGCGGAGCAGGAGGCGCAGCCCGCCGTGTAATCGGGACCGAACATGAAATGGTAGACCAGCAGTTGCGAGCGGCCCTTGAAAAGCTCCTTCAGCGTGGCTGGCCCCTGGGCCGTATCGAAGCGATAGTCCTTGTCGACGGGGACCCAGGGCAATTGCTGGCGTTGCAGGGCAACGGCGTCGCTGCGGTGGGTTAGCTCTTTTTCCGCGGCCAGCAGATTGAGGCGGGCATCGAGCCATTGCTGGCGGGTTCCGGTTTTGTGCATCATGATCTCCTTTGAATGTAGTATCTGCATACTAGATCCGGACCTCGGGAGGATGGGAGTGACATTGTTGGCGGGATTGCGATGGATTCGATGATTGCCGCGGCGGCGCGTGCGCTGGCTACCGGCGACCTGCTCGGCGCCCTGAAACGGGTGGCCCTGCGCGAGGATGCGCCGGCGCTGGCCTTGCGCGGCATCGCGATGGCGCAGCTGGGCGACCTGTCCCGCGCCAAGGAACTTCTGAAGTCCGCCGCCCATGCCTTCGGGCCGCGTGAAGCGGTGGCGCGTGCGCGCTGCATCGTCGCGGAAGCGGAGATTGCACTGGTGTCGCGCGACCTTGGCTGGCAGCCCAAAGCCCTTGCCGCCGCCCGCGCTACCTTGCAGTCGCATGGCGATGCGATGAACGCGGCACACGCCGGCCACCTCGAAGCACGCCGCCTGCTGCTGCTTGGGCGGCTGGACGAAGCCTCGCAATTGCTGTCCGCAATCGATCCGTCGCCGCTGCCGCCGGCGTTGCGGGCGGCGCACGATCTCACCTTGGCCGGCATCGCCATGCGGCGCCTGCAAGCTGCCGCCGCAGCGGACGTGCTGGCTCGTGCGCGCCAGGCTGCGGCGCAGGCGCGCATCCCCGCACTGGCCGCCGAAGTCGACGCGGCGGCGCATGTGCTGGCCGCGCCAGCGGCGCGCATGACTGCACGCGGCGAGGAGCGCCTGCTGCAGCTTGCCGAGGTCGAATCCCTGCTCGCATCGGACGCGCTGCTTGTCGATGCCTGCGCCTACGCCCTGCGCGCCGGCGCTGCCGTGGTTGCGCTGGCCGGCCGCCCGGTGCTGTTCACGCTGGCCCGCGTGCTTGCCGAATGCTGGCCTGGCGACGCATCGCGGCAGGCATTGGTCAGCGCTGCCTTCCGCGGCAAGGAGGCCGATGAATCCTACCGCGCCCGCCTGCGCGTCGAAATTGGCCGGCTGCGCAGCGCGATCGCGGGCATTGCGGAGATCAATGCCACCAAGGACGGCTTCGTGCTGGCGCCTTGTGGCGGCCGTGAAGTGGCCGTGCTGGCGCCGCCCGGTAGCGAGGGAGAGCACGGCGCGCTGCTGGCATTGCTGTCCGACGGCGAGGCGTGGTCAAGTTCTGCCCTCTCGATCGCGCTGGGCCGGAGCCCTCGCACCGTGCAGCGCGCGCTGGAATCGCTGGCGGCGGCTGGCAGGGTACACTCTTTCGGACGCGGCCCCGCGCGCCGGTGGACCATTCCTTCCGTGCCCGGCTTCCCGTCAACTTTGTTACTCCCTGGCGCGCTGCCGGGCGGTTAGGATGGAGCCATGAAAACTTCTCAAGCCCAAATCATCCGCGAATACGGCCCGTTCCCGGGCGCCGAAAGCGTGGCAGGTGTCACTTTCGATGGTGAGCGCATGTGGTTCGCCTCCGGTGACAAACTCAATGCCGTCGACACGGCGCGCGGCGAGGTCGTTCGCTCGCTGGACGTTCCCGCGGATGCCGGAACGGCTTTCGATGGCCGCTACCTGTACCAGATTGCCGAAGCCAGGATCCAGAAGATCGACCCGCAGAGCGGCAAAGTGCTTTCCACCATTCCCGCTCCGGGCCACGGCGGCGACTCCGGCCTGGCCTGGGCCGAAGGCACGCTATGGGTAGGCCAGCATCGCGGCAGGAAGATTTGCCAGATCGATCCGGAGACTGGCTCCGTATTGCGCACCATCGAATCCAACCGCTTCGTCACCGGCGTCACCTGGGTCGATGGCCAGTTGTGGCATGGCACCTGGGAAGGCGAGGAAAGCGACGTGCGCCATATCGACCCGCAAACCGGCGAAGTGCTGGAGCGCCTGACCATGCCGCCCGGCACTGCGGTTTCCGGACTGGAGTCCGACGGCGCCGGCCAGTTCTTCTGCGGCGGCGGCAACAGCGGCAAGATCCGCGCGATCAAGCGGCCGGCTTAATCAGGACAACCTTCCGAATGTCAGGAAAGCCCAGGCCGCGGCAATGACCGCCATGCCGGCCATGGTGACGCAGGACCAGGTAAAGAAGTAGGCGGAGACTACGGTCGCCTGCAATACGCGTTCAAACAGGAAGCCCAGGCCGAAGTCGAAGGTGGCGAGCACGGTCCAGCGGCGGAAATAGACGGGCAGGTAGCGGCTCATGTGCTTGTTGTGCTGCAAGGCGGCATGGCGTTCGAACAGGTTGCGCGCGGCGCTCACGTCCTTGAACAGCCAGTCAAAGAACATGAACCGGTAGAGCAGGGTCCGGAAGGGCATCTCGGGGACCGTGCTCTCTGTGTGGGCGTGCTGCTGCGCGTCGTGTGTCATGGAATCTCCTGCTGGTGCTGGCTGCCATGGGGATACTACGAACAGTGGTGGGCAGATGACGTTTTCTCAAGCCCTGTCCGCGAATTGTCACCATTGCGTAAGAATAGCAGAGGAGCAAGCTGCACATCTGTTCTTGACATGTGGTGTATCTGCACTACACTTCCCTCATGGATACGAAATTGCCCGCCACCCCGGCGCCGGACGCCAGTCTGATCGAAGAAGTCATCAATCATTGCCTGTTGACGCGCACCCGTTCGATCTCGCGCGTCATTACGAATATGTATGACCACGCGCTGCGCCCGTTCAACGTGAATTCCTCGCAATTCTCGATGCTGGTGCTGATCGCCCGCATGAAGGGCGCCAGCCGTGCGGAACTGGGACGGGCCAACCACCTTGAGCGCTCGACTTCCACCCGCAACCTGCAGTTGATGCTGGATGAGGGCTGGATCGAAGAAAAGATGCCGGACCGGGGACGCAGCCGTCCCATTGTCTTGTCCGAGTCCGGCCGCAAGCTGCTGGAGACGGCGATGCCAGCCTGGCGGGAAGCGCAGGGGCAGGCCAAACGCTTGCTGGGTGAGGACGGCGCCGCCGCCCTGATCAGCATTGCCGCCGGCTTGCCGTCCGAATGAGTGGCCGGGGCAAGGTCAGCGCTTCCGCAGTCCGATAAGCAGGGCCGCCGCGCTCAGCACCAGTAATGCACTGAGTACGTAAAGCGCGTTGTCCATGTTGCCGGTAGCGGTCTTGATCTGGCCAATAGCCCACGGACCGGCGATGCCGCTGGTGATGCCCACGCTGCTGATCAGCGCAATGCCGCCGGCGCGCGCCTGTGGCGGCAGGGTTGCAGTGGGAATGGCCCAGAAGATGGGCAGCGCCGAGTAGATCACCGTGGTCGCTGCCGCCAGTATGCCCAGCACGACGCCAATGTCGGCCGGGTGCAGGGCCAGTGAAGACAGCGCAGCCGCGCCGGCAATTGCGCAGGCGGCCACGAACTGCTTGTGCTGGCGCCTGCGGTCGCACAGCCGCGCGATCAGGATCACGGCGACGGCGCCGATGGCGTTCGGGATCGCCGTATAGAGGCTGATCGTCACGACATCTTTCACGCCGAAGTCGCGGATCATGATCGGCATCCAGAAGCTCAACGTCAGCGCGGCGCAAGTGAGCGCGAAGTACACCACGGAGTACAGGTAGATGCGCGGATTGCGCAGCAGGCCGGCGACGCCATGCCTGGCCGCGCCGCGCGGCGCTTCGTCCGCCATATTGGCGACCAGGCGCGCCTTCTCGCTGCGATCCAGCCACTTCGCTTCGGACGGTTTATCGTCCAGGTAGAAATGCGCCATCACGGCCAGCACGATGGCCGGCGCGCCTTCGATGGCGAACATCCACTGCCAGCCGCGCAGGTCCATCACGCCCGCCATATCGCGCATGATCCAGCCGGACATCAGCCCGCCCAGCACACCGGCCACCGCTACGCCCGCGAAAAAGTAGGACAGCACGGAAGCGCGCCGCGCGGCCGGATACCAGTAAGTCAGGTAGAGCACAATGCCTGGAAAGAAGCCCGCCTCGAACACGCCGAGCATGAAGCGCAGCGCATAGAATTCCGTGGGCGACGATACCCACGCCATCCCTACCGAAGCGGCGCCCCACAGCAGCATGATGCGTACAAAAGTCTTGCGCGCGCCGAAGCGCTCCAGCAGCAGATTGCTCGGCACCTCGAACAGTACGTAGCCCACGTAGAACACGGCAGCGCCCATGCCGTACATCGCGTCGCTGAAGCCCAGGTCCTGCCGCATCTGCAGCTGGGCAAAGCCGATATTGATGCGGTCGAGGAAGGAAACGACGTAGCAGACGAAGAGGAAGGGGATGATGCGCAGGGAAACCTTGCGGTAAAGCGCGCTGTCGCTGTCGGCCATTGCAGCAGCCGGGGACGACGGCAGATCGGTTTGGGCAGTGTACATGGGGCTCGTCTCATATAGTTGGTATGCGTGGCCTGCCGACGGCAGGTGAAAACCAGTATATGATACGATGCCGTATAATGAATCAAGAAATACGTATCTTATTAAAATTACGTATCAAATAGATGAGAATTTGTGGAAATGCCGAATTTTCCGGACACAGCGGCCAGCGGCGCCGAATCCGGAACCTGAAAACGGCGCTGCCACCAAATATCCATGAAATCAGAAACGCCGCTGGACCAGGCCTTCCAGGACTTCGCGCAGCGTGCGGGCATGTTCCTCGCCCACTTCCGCCTCGAACTCGGCCTGCGCGGCTTTCCAGTGCTCCGTCGCTTCCCCGAACTTGGCCTCGCCGTCGGCGGTCAGGCACATCACCTGCTTGCGCGGATGGACCTCGGAAGCCCGCTGCAGCACATAGCCGTCGCGCGTCAAAGGTTTGAGCGCGCGCAGCAGGCTGGTACGGTCCATCACCATGATCTCGGCAAGATCGTGCATGTCGATGCCGGGGTTATGCTTGATGGCGCGCATGATGCTGAACTGCGGCGACGTCAGGCCGCATTTGGCGATGTGCCGTTCATAGAGGCTCGACACGCTGCGCGTGGCCTGCTTCAACGCGAGGAAGTTGCAGGCCGTGGCTTTGCTGGTAGTTTTGTCTGACATGGCGTCAGTTTACCATCCGCCACCCAGCGCGCGAACCAGGGCGACCGTGGTCACGGCGCGGTTGCCCCGCAACTGGACCGCGCTGCGCTCAACCGACGTCAGGTTGCGCTGTGCGTCCAGCAGTTCGAGGTAGCTGGAGCGGCCCGCGTCGTACAGCTTTTGCGCCAGGTCGGCCGAACGTCTTGCCGACAGCAGCGCATCGTCGATCTGGCTCGTCTGGCCCGCGAGGATGCGCAAGCCGGCCAGATTGTCTTCAACTTCCGAGAACGCCACCAGCACGCTCTGGCGGTAGCTGCCGACCGATTCCTCCAGCGCCGCTTCGGCACGGGTGACGTTGGCGCGGTTGCGGCCACCGTCGATCAGCGGGGCGGTGAGCATCGCGCCCAGCAGCCAGGATTGGCCGCCGGCCTTGAACACGTCGGCAAAGGTGCCGGCCACGCCGCCGCCGGACGCGCCGATGTTCAGCGCCGGGAACATGGCCGCGCGGGCTACGCCGATGCGGGCGTTGGCCGCTTCCATCGTGCGCTGGGCGGCGACGATGTCCGGACGCCGTTCCAGCAGCTCGGATGGCAAGCCCGTTGGAATGGAGGGCAGCAGGGCCGAGTCGAGCAGCGGGCTTGGGCCGGCATTGAAGCTGGCCGCCGGCTTGCCCAAGAGGACGGCCAGCGCGTGCTCGGTGGTCGCGCGCTGGCGCTGCAAACCTATCGCCTCGGCGCGTGTGGTCGACAGTTCCGTCTTGGCGCGCGACAGGTCGAATTCGCCAATGTCGCCGAGATCGAAGCGGCGCTGGTTCACGCGTACATTCTCTTCGCGCAGGCGCACCGTTTCAGCCAGGGTGTCCAGTTCCGCATCCGTGGCGCGCAGGCGGAAGTAGGTCTGGGCCACGTCGGCCTGCAGCGACAGCAGCACCGAACGGTAGGTCGCCTGCGAGGCTTCCGCATCGCCGCGCGTTGCCGCCACATTGGAAGCCACGCGGCCGAACAGGTCGACTTCATAGCTGGCCGTCAGCTTCGCGGAGTAGCTGGTGGCGGGGCTGATTTGCGTTCCTGCCGGCAGGCCGCGCTCCGTTGGCGACGGGGCGCCGCGCTGGGCGCCGACGCCGACGCCCACTTGCGGGCTGCGGTCCGCTTCCGCGATGCCGGCAATGGCGCGGGCCTGCTTCACGCGGGCGGCGGCCACCGCCAGGTTGGCGTTGTTGGCGGTGGCTTCATTGATCAGCGCCGTCAGCGCCGGGTCGTTAAAGGCCAGCCACCATTCGCCGCGGGCCTGCTGTTCGGCAGGCTGGGCGCGGCGCCAGCGGGTGCCGTCGGCCGCGACCTGCACATCGTTCTCCTTGAACGCGGACGGCACGTCGATCTTCGGCTGCTTGAACTCGGGCGCCGCGCAGGCGCTCAGCAAGGCAGCCGCAATGATGGGGATAATGATCTTGTTCATTTAGTGAGTTCCTTCCAGTTGGGCTGCCTGCTGCGGTGCGCGCTCCAGGCGCTTGGCCAGGGTGCGCAGCAGCACGTAGAACACCGGCGTGAGGAAGAGGCCGAACAGGGTCACGCCCAGCATGCCTGCAAACACCGCGACGCCCATCGCGTGGCGCATTTCAGCGCCGGCGCCGTGCGAATACACCAGCGGGATCACGCCCATGATGAAGGCGATGGACGTCATCAGGATCGGCCGCAGACGCAGGCGGCAGGCTTCCAGCGCTGCCTGCACGATGCTGCGGCCGTGGTCTTCCAGCTCGCGCGCAAACTCCACGATCAGGATCGCATTCTTGGACGCGAGGCCGACCAGCACGAACAGCGCGATCTGGGTGAAGATATTGCTGTCGCCGCCCGTGATCTTCACGCCGATCATGGCGCACAGGATGGACATCGGCACGATCAGGATCACCGCCAGCGGCAGGGTCCAGCTCTCGTATTGCGCAGCCAGCACGAGGAAGACCAGCAGTACGCAGACCGGGAACACGAAGACCAGCGTATTACCGGCCAGGATGTCCTGGTAAGTCAGCTCGGTCCACTCATAGCTCACGCCCTTCGGCAGCGTTTCCTCGGCGAGGCGCTCCATGGCGGCGCGCGCCTGGCTGGTGGAGTAGCCGGGAGCCGGGTTCACGTTCAGGTCCGCCGCCACATAGGTGTTGTAGCGCTGGACGCGGTCCGGGCCATAGCTGTCGCTGATCTTCATGATCGAGGACAGGGGAATCATCTCGCCCTTGTCGCTGCGCACCTTGAGCTGGGCCACGTCTTCCACGCGGGAGCGGAATTGCTTGTCCGCCTGCACGCGCACCTGGTAGGTTCGGCCAAACTGGTTGAAGTCGTTCACGTACAGCGAACCGAGGTTGATCTGCAAGGTCTGGTTGATTGCCTGCAGCGGGATGCCCAGCTGCTTGGCCTTGGTGCGGTCCACGTCCGCATACAGCTGCGGCACATTGACCTGGTAGCCGGAGAAGGCGCCCATCAGTTCGGGGGTCTTGCGGGTCTTTTCGATCAGCTCCTGCGTGGCTCGGTACAGCTCATCGTAGCCCACGTTGCCGCGGTCCTCGTTCATCATCTTCAGGCCGCCGATGGTGCCGAGGCCGTAGTCTGGCGGCGGAGCGAACACCTTGTTGAAGGCGTCCTGGATGGCGCCGGCGCGCTTGTTGATTTCAGCCGCAATGCCCGGGCCGCTCTGTTCCTTGGTAGTGCGGGTCTCAGGAGCCTGCTCGCCGACGAACACGATGCCGG
>DASWYX010000069.1:0-15268 GCA_036404755.1 Pseudoduganella sp. | reverse complement strand
AACCTGATCACCGGCGCGCTGAGCGCAAGCGGCGCGAAGCTGCTGTCCGAAGTGCGCGCGGCGGACGACGTCCTCAACGCCGCCTATCCGAACGCCGGCTGGGGCTCGGGCCTGTACTGGGTTTCCATCATGGGCACGCCGGTCACCGACGCGCCATGGATGCTGCAGATCAGCGGCCACAATGTCAGCTACAACATCACCTACAACGGGCTGTATGACAGCGCGACGCCGATGTTCGCCGGCGCCGAGCCGACCGACTGGACTACGGGCGGCGTGCAGCATGCGCCGCTGGAGACCCAGCGCCAGGCCGTGTACAACCTGGCCAATGCGCTGCAGTACGACGCCAGCACCGGCACCAGCGCGCGCCTGGGCGGCACGTTCACCGACCTCCTGATGGGCGCCAGCGCCACCGGCGACAGCAACTTCGGTTCGCTGAACTATCCAGCCAGCGGACGCGGCGCCCTTTACAGCAGCCTGAATGACGCACAGAAGGCTTATGTGAAGGCGATGATCGAAGCCTGGGTGCGCACGCAGCGCGACTACCTGGCCAATTCGGTGATTCCCGTCTACGAGGATGAAACGGCGCTGTCGCAGACGTATGTGGGCTTCGCGCCGGGCGCCAACGGCACGGCCGATTTCGCGCCGAATCCGAACGCGCGCGCGGTGCCGCTGTCTTCGCAGAATTCCTACCTGCGTATCGACGGACCGCGCGTGTGGATCGAGTTCATTGTCACGCAGGGCAGCGCCAACCCGAACCAGGTGGCCTACCGCAGCGTGTGGCGTGACAAGCTGGCCGACTACGGCGGCAGCTTTGGCGCCGGCTCAGCGCGATAAGCCCACGGCGCGGCCTTTCACCGCTTTCGCGGCGAACGCTTCGCCCAGCCAGTAGAGCAGGGCGAGCGCCGGGAAGGCCATGCCCGTCAACAGGGCGGCGCGCCAGCCGTGCGTCGCCAGCATCCAGGCGCCGGCCGCCGAACCGGCCGCGCCGCCGGCGAAGAACAGCGCGAAGTAGATGCCGTTCAGGCGGCTGCGCACTTCCGCGCCCAGCGTGAAGATGGCGCGCTGGCCCAGCACCAGGTTGGCGGCCACGCCCATGTCCAGCACGATGGACGCCACCACCAGCATGCCCAGCGCCACATGGCGCGAGGCGGGTTCCCACAGCGGCAGGATGAAACCGGCAATCCCCAGCAGCAGCGCGGCAGCGGTCGCGGGCAGCGTGTAGCCCTTGTCGGCCAGCTTGCCGGCGACCGGCGAAGCGACGGCGCCTGCCATGCCCACCAGGGCGAACAGCGCGATGCCGCTTTGCGACAGGTGGAACTGCTCGCCCGACAGCACCAGCGGGACCACGGTCCAGAACAGGCTGAAGGCGCCGAACAGGCCCGCGTGGTAGGCGGCGCGGCGGCGCAGCACCGGCGTGTCGCGGAACAGATGCCACAGCGATCCGATCAGGGGGCCGTAGGACAGCGGCGCGGACGGCCGGCGCTCCGGCAGCCTGGCGCGCAATACGAAGGCGAGGGCGGCCACCAGCACGGCCGCGGCGCCGAACACCACGCGCCAGCTGGCATAGTCCGCAATCAGGCTGGCCGCGGGACGCGCCAGCATGATCCCCATCAGCAGACCGCTCACCACCTTGCCGACCGTCTGGCCGCGCGTGGCTTCCTGCGACAGGTGGGCGGCAAAGGGGACCAGCACCTGGGCCGCCACCGAACCGAGTCCGATCGCCAGCGAGGCCGCCAGGAATTGCCAGGCATTGTGGCTGGACGCTGCGGCCGCCAGCGCCGCCGCGGCGAACAGCAGGGCGCCGAACACCAGCCGGCGGTTTTCCAGCAGGTCGCCCAGCGGCACCACGAACAGCAGGCCCAGCGCGTAGCCGGCCTGGGTCAGCGTGACGATCAGCCCTGCCGCTGCCGGCGACAGGCCGGTGGCGGCGCTGATAGGCCCCACCAGGGTTTGCGCGTAATACAGGCTGGCCACGATCAGGCCACAGGCGCCCGCCAGCAGGGCCACCATGCCACGAGAAATTTCGTTTTTCATCGTTTTGCTCCAGAAAGAAGTGATGGCGTTCATTCTGGGCGACGGCGGCAAAAAGATAATTAGCCAACAAATGCCCTATACTTTTCATTTTATGTGAACAATGGTGCAAGGATGGACCGCCTGAAAGCCATGCAAACCTTCGTCCGCATCGTGGAAGCGAACAGCTACACCAAGGCGGCCGAAACGCTGGACCTGCCGCGCGCCGCGCTCACGGCCACGATCCAGAAGCTGGAAGCCTACCTGGGCACCCAGCTCCTGCAGCGCACCACACGCACGCTGTCGCTGACCAGCGACGGCGCCGAATATTTCCGCCATTGCCTCGCCATCCTGGCGGCAGTGGAAAAGGCCGAGGCGCCTTTCAGGGCCAGCGATATCGAGCGTCCGCAGGGCAGGCTGCGGGTGGAGATGCCGGGCGCCGTGGGGCGCCTCGTTGTGCTGCCGCGCCTGGCTGCGTTCCGCCATGCCTACCCGGACGTGGAACTGGTGCTCAGCCTGGGCGAACGCGTGGTCGATGTGGTGCGCGAAGGGATTGATTGCGCCGTGCGCGTGGGGGACCTGCAGGATTCATCGCTGATCGCCCGCCGCATCGGCACCATGCGCAGCGTGACCTGCGCCGCGCCATCCTATCTGGCGGCGCGCGGCACGCCGCGCACGCTGGACGACCTGGCCGGGCACGAGGCGATCCTGCATTTTGCCGGCAGCACCGGGCGCCCCTTCGACTGGGATTTCGTGGTGGACGGCGTGGTGCGCAGGGCCGAGGTACGCAGCACGCTGGCGACCAACGACGCCGACGGCTATGCCACGCTGGCGCTGCAGGGCCTGGGCCTGGCGCAGATCGCCAGCTACCTGGTGCGCCAGCACCTGGCAAGCGGCGAACTGGTCGAAGTGCTGGCCGATACGCCGCCGACGCCGATGCCGGTGTCGCTGGTGTACCCGCAGGGCCGCATGGCCGCGCCCAAGCTGCAAGTGTTTGCGCGCTGGCTGGAAGCGCTGTTTGCGGCCGAGCCGGACCTTTCCAGAACATAATTGATCTGGATCATGGGAAACAGGTGGCCCGGCTGCCTAGAATCGCCCCATGAATGCACAGAACTCCACGATCGGCGTCTGGCAGCTGGACGCCGCGTGGCGTACCGTGAGCGCCAACCCCGCCGCTGCCGCACTGGCCGGAACCGGGGCGGAAGATTGCTTTGCCGCTGAAGACTGGGCCGCGCTGACGGCCGAACTCTCCGCCGGCCGTCCCTTCTTGGCCGAACTGCGCCTGCGCGGCCCCGATTCCTCCGAACGCCTCTGCCAGGTGTGCGCGCTGCCGGATGGCGTGCTGCTGGCGCGCGCCGGCAGCCAGGGGCGCGAGGGGCGCGGCCTGCGCCAGCTGGCCAGCCTGCACGCGATGAACGAAATTTCCGCGATCGCCTTCCAAGGTTTCGGCGACCAGATGCACGGCGCGCTGGCCATCGGCGCGCGCCTGCTTGGCTTGCCCGTGGGCGTACTGGCGCGGGTGGACGGCGAACGCGCGCTGCCGCTGGCGCACCTGCCGCCGGGCGTTACCGCCTCCGGCATCCCGCGTCCCCTGGGCGACAGCTGCTGCGCGGCTGTCTGGCGCAGCAGCGCGCCGCTGGCCGCGCGCGCCGCCGTGCCCGGCCTGCTGCACAGTTGCGTGGAGGGCGGCCTGTATGCCTTCATCGGCGTGCGTATCGATGTGGCGGGCGCGCCCTGGGGCGTGTTGAGCTTTGGTTCGGCCGAGCCTTTCGCACGGTCCTTCGACGAAGGCGACGAGGAATTCATGGCCTTGCTGGGGCGCTGGATCGGCGGCGCCATCGAGCGCGCGGCCGCCGGCGAAAAGCTGCTGCTGGCCGCCAGCGTGTTCGACAACGTGCGCGAGGGGATCATCATTACCGATCCCGCCGGCACCATCGTCAATACCAACGAAGCCTTCACGCGCATCACGGGCTACAGTGCGGCGGAAGTGCGCGGGAAAAATCCGCGCATGCTGCAATCGGGGCGCCAGCCGCCGGAACTGTACGCGGCGATGTGGCAGCGCCTGCGCGAAGAGGGCCATTGGCAGGGCGAGATCTGGAACCGGCGCAAATGCGGCGAAGTGTATGCGGAGCTGCTGACCATCACCGCCATCCGCAACCAGCGCGGCGAAGTCGAGAACTATGTTGGCCTGTTCTCGGACATCACGCGCCAGAAGGAGCATGAGCGCGAGCTGGAACGCATCGCCAACTACGATGCGCTCACCGGACTGCCCAACCGGCGCCTGCTGGCCGACCGCCTGCACCAGGCGCTGGCCCTGTCGCAGCGGCGCGGCAGCACGCTGGCCGTGGTCTACCTGGACCTGGATGGCTTCAAGGCCGTCAACGATCAGCATGGCCACGAGTGCGGCGACGAGCTGCTGATCGCGATTGCCCAGCGCATGAAGCATTCGGTGCGCGACAGCGATACGATCTGCCGCCTGGGCGGCGACGAGTTCGTGGCCGTGCTGCAGGACCTGCCCGATGGCAGCGCCTGCATGCCCTTCATTTCGCGCCTGCTGGAAGCCTGCGCGCGCAGCTTCAATATCGGCGGCCGCCTGCTGCAGGTGTCGGCCAGCGTCGGTGTGGCGCTGTATCCGCAGCGCAGCGAAGTCGATGCGGACCAGCTGATGCGCCAGGCCGACCAGGCCATGTACGAGGCCAAGCTGGCCGGCAAGAACCGCTTCCATATCTTCGATGCCGAACAACAGCGCAGCACCATCAGCCGCCACGCCCAGCTCGATGCGATCCGCCATGCACTGGCACGCAAGGAATTCGTGCTGTACTACCAGCCCATCGTCGACCTGCGCCAGGGCAGGGTGGTGGCGGCCGAAGCGCTGATCCGCTGGCAGCACCCGCGCCGCGGCCTGCTCAGCCCCGCCGAGTTCCTGCCGCTGATCGAGGACGATCCGCTCGCCGTGCAGCTGGGCGAATGGGTGATCGATTCCGCCCTGCGCCAGCAGGAGGCGTGGCAGGACGCAGGCCTGCACATCGTCAGCAGCGTGAACATCGGCAGCCGCCAGTTGCAGCAGCCCGATTTTGTCGACCGGCTGAAAGCGCTGCTCGAGGCGCATCCGGGCGTGGCGCCGTCGCGCCTGAAGCTGGAAGTGCTGGAGACCAGCGCACTGGAGGACATCACGCATGTGTCCCGCATCATCGCCGAGTGCGCGGCGCTCGGCGTGTCCTTCGCGCTGGACGATTTCGGCACCGGCTACTCCTCGCTGCTCTACCTGAAGCGCCTGCCCGCGGCCCAGATCAAGATCGACCAGGGTTTCGTGCGCAATATGCTGGAGGACCCGGACGATCTGGCCATCCTGGAAGGCGTGCTCGGCCTGGCCGCCGCATTCCGGCGCGAAGCCATTGCCGAAGGCGTGGAGAGCGATGCCCACGCGCGCATGCTGCTGCAACTGGGGTGCCGCCTGGCGCAGGGCTACGGCATTGCGCGGCCAATGCCGGCGCAGGATTTGCCGCGCTGGGTGGCGGGCTGGCGCCCCGCGCCGGAGCTGCTGTCGGTCGCGGTGCTGGAGCGCGAAGCGCTGCCGCTGCTGGCGGCGCAGGTGGAGTACCGCGCCTGGGCGCGCCGCATGGCGGAGTTTCTCGATGGCGCAACGGACCAGGCGCCGGAAGCGCCGTCCGCCCAGGCCACGCTGCTGTCGCTGCCGGAAACGAAGGCGCTGTGCCAGGCGGTGCAAATGCAGGCGGCCGAGCTGGTGGTGCACCGGCGCGGGCGGCGCATGACGGCTTTGCGGGCAGGCCGGGTGGTCCTCACTGCGCTGCTGGCGCAACTCGGCGCCGAGGTGGCGGGCTTAATGGAGTCGTGCTGACGGAATTCGCGTGACCTTGAGCGGGTGACAACAGTATAATTTTTGCATGGAGAAGCTCAAGGACTTTGCCACTATCATTTCCGAAGCCCAGCGCGGGGAACTGGTCTTTCCGACCAGCGTCAACGCGGCGCTGGCTTTGCAGATGGCCGTTTCCGATCCCGATGTGCATGACGAGGAAGTCGTCCGCAAGGTGCTGGCCGAGCCGGTGCTCGCTTCGCGCGCGGTGGCGCTGGCCAATTCCGCCGTGTTCTGCGCGCGCGGTCCCGAGGTGACCAGCGCCCGCGCCGCCGTGATGCGGCTGGGCTACCGCAATCTCTACACGCTGGCGGCGGCCATGGTGGTGCGCCAGTTCGGCGCCCGCATCCGCGATCCCCTGCTGCGTGCGCGGGCCGACCAGCTGTGGAAGTACTCGGCCCACGTGGGGGCGCTGGCTTACCTGATCGCCCAGCGCATCACCCGCAGCGATCCCGATACGGCGCTGTTCGCCGGCATCATGCACGAGGCGGGCGGCTTCTACCTGCTGGCGCAGGCTGACGCGATTCCCGGCCTGCTGGAAGATCCGGAAGAGTGGATGGGCGCGGCCCAGGAAATTGTCGCGCGCGAGATCCTGCGCAAATTGAAGGTGCCGGAGCAGGTGATGACCGCCATCGTGTCCCTGCGCGGCGGCGCGGTCAGCTTCCCGCCGCTTGGCTTGCGCGACACGCTGCTGCTGGCCAAGCATCTGTGTCCCGTGCTGTCGCCGATGCCGCACTCGGACGACCATTACCTGTCCCGCACCGCCGCCGTGGCCAAATATCTGCAGGATTACCCCGCCATCTCCGCCCTCATCGACGAAGCGGCCGAGGAGGCGCGCTCGATGAGCAACGCCTTATTGGTGTGAAATATCAGGCCAGCGTCTGTTCCAGGATGCGCACCAGCGACTGAATCCCCTCCGCATCCACGGCGTCGAAGCGGTTCGGCAGCGGGCTATCCAGGTCGAACACGCCGATCACCTCGCCG
Organism: Pseudoduganella sp.; assembly: GCA_036404755.1. Lineage (GTDB taxonomy): Bacteria > Pseudomonadota > Gammaproteobacteria > Burkholderiales > Burkholderiaceae_D > Rugamonas. The sequence continues at coordinate 8,400 of DASWYX010000069.1, read as the reverse complement.
CTCTTGCCGAAGATCGGCACCACCAGCTCCGAGCGCGAGTTCGCGTCGCAGGCGATGTGGCCGGGGAAGGCGTGCACGTCCGGCACCAGGATGGTTTCGCGCTTCTCGACGGTGGTGCCGCACACGCCGCGGCCCTTCTTGATGCGGATGCAGGCCGGCTTGCCCTGGAAGGGGCCGAGCACCAGTTCCTCGGGACCCTGCATGAAATAGAAGCCCGCCCAGTTCAGGCCCGGCATGGTGTTGAACACCAGCGAGCTGGCGTTGGCGGTGTTGGCGATCCAGTCGCGTTCACCGTGCACCAGGCCAGTCAGCTGCGAGCGCAGATCGTCGTACATGGCCTGCTTCGCTTCCGGCGTGTCGGTGGAATAAACTGAATCGTTGAGAGTGAAAGTCATGATGTGTTGCTGAGTAAGAGTCTGAATCCGGCAGTTTACCGTGAATCGCCCGTCGTTGCTGGGCTCCTGCGTAATTATATTTTTCAACCATGCGCTGTCAAAGTGGCAAAAGCTGCTAGCATGTTCAACCTCATGAGCCCTCCCGTCCATATTCTTGTCGTCGACGACAGCCCGCAGCAGCACCAGCTTGCGGCGGAGGCCTTGCACGCCCATCCCGGCGCGGCAATGCTGACGGCCACCAGTGGACGGCAGGCGCTGGAGCTGCTGCAGCAGCATGAGGTTGCGCTGGCCCTGATCGGCAGCCAGCTGCCGGACATGAGCGGCGGCGAACTGGCGCAACGGATCCGCGCCGGCGGCCAGCTGCGCCGGGTCCCGCTGATTTACTTTTCCGGCGCGGACGCTCAGCTGGCAAGGCAGTTGCACGAGCTCAAGCATGCCCTCGAGCTCAATGAAAAATTCACCGCCGTGCTGGGGCATGACTTGCGCACGCCGCTCTCGGTGGTGATGAACGGCGCGATGCTGTTGCCGATGATGACCGATAGTCCAAAAGTCGCTGTAACCGCCCAGCGTATCCAGAGCAGCGCGAAGCGCATCGGCCAGATGGTGGACCAGTTGCTGGACCTGGCGCGCATCAGCAACGGCGCCGTAACGCTGGCGCGGGCCGAGCATGACCTGGCCGCGCTGTGCCGCCAGTTGTGCGAAGACCTGGAGCCGGCCGGCAAGGCGCGCCGCATTACGCTCGAAAGTCATGGCGATATGCTGGCCCACGTCGATCCCGCCGTGTTCACCCAGGCGCTGCGCCATTTGCTGGGCAACGCATTGCTGCACGGCGATCAGGAACACCTGGTGCGCCTGCAGCTGGACGGCAGCGCGGAAGATGCCATTGAACTTCGCGTCAGCAACCGCGGCGCCATTGCGCAGGAGCGCCTGCCGCACCTGTTCGAACCGTTCCACCATGGGGGAGAGGCGCGCAAGGCGGGGCAGGGGCTGGGACTGGGCCTGTATACGGCCAGCAAGTTCATCCAGGCCCACGGCGGCCGGATCGCCGCCGCCGCCGACAGCACGCATGGCAACACCGTCTTCACCGTCACCCTGCCGCGCGCAGCGGCAGACGCCGTAACATGAGCGCCTGGCAGCCACGCGGCGGCGGCGCCACCGGTGCACTGGTGCGCACGCTGGACTGGGGCGCCACCGCCATCGGTCCCATGTCGGACTGGTCGCCGGCGCTGCGCACCACGGTGGACGTAGTCCTGAATTCGCCGATTGCCATGGTGCTGATGTGGGGCCCTTCCCACACGATGATTTATAACGACGGCTATGTGCCCGTCGCGGGTGCGCGCCACCCGGCCGCGCTGGGCGGCACCGTGCCGCTGATCTGGCCCGAGATCTGGGACTGGACCCGCGAAGTGCTGGCCGCCGGCATGGCCGGCGAAATGCGCCAGTACGAGAACGTGGCCCTGACCCTGCTGCGCAACGGCGTGCCGGAGGAAGCCTGGTTCGACCTGTTCTACACGCCGGTGCATGAGACGGACGGCAGCATCGGGGGCGTGCTGTGCACGGTGATCGAAGTCACGTCGCGCGTGCAGGAAGAGCGCCGCCTGCGTGCAGACAGCGCGCTGCTGAACGAGCGGCGCGCCTTCGAACAGGCGCTGCTGAACAGCCAGGACCGCTTTGCCGACATCTTCGGCCAGGCCTCGGTGGGCCTGTCGGAACTGACCCTGGACGGCCGTTTCGCGCGCGTCAACGGCGCCCTGTGCCAGATGCTGGGCCGCAGTGAGCCGGACCTGCTCGGCCTGCACATGGATGACCTGATCCACCCGGAAGACATGGCCGAGAACCGCGCCCGCGTGCAGCAGCTGCTGAAGACGGGCGTCCCCTTCACGCTGGAGAAGCGCTACTACCGGCCCGATGGGCGCTGGGTGTGGGTCTCTTCCAGCATGAGCCGCCTGGACGATGCGAATGGCCGGCCGCTGGCACTGATCGCCGTGAAGACGGACATCACCGAGCGCCGCCGCATCGAAGTTGCGCTGCGCGAGCTGAACGACACGCTGGAGCAGCGCGTGGCGCGCGAAGTCGAAGAGCGCGACAAAGCCGAGGAAGCGCTGCGCCAGTCGCAGAAGATGGAAGCCGTGGGCCAGCTGACGGGCGGCGTGGCGCATGACTTCAACAATGTGCTGCAGATCATCTCGGGCAATCTGCAACTGCTGCAGCAGCAGACACGCAGCAACGACGTGGCGCGCCGCCGCGTGGAAATTGCGCAGGCGGCAGTGGACCGTGGCGCGCGCCTGTCCGCCCAGCTGCTGGCCTTCGCGCGCCGTCAGCCGCTGCGCCCCGTCGTATCGGACCTGGGCCGCATCGTCATCAATATGGACAGCCTGCTGCGGCGCGCGCTGGGCGAGGCCATTGAACTGGTGACGGTGGTCGGCAGCGGCTTATGGAATACGCTGGTCGATCCCAGCCAGATGGAGAACGTGATCATCAACCTGGCCATCAATGCGCGCGACGCGATGGGCGGCGCGGGCCGGCTGACGATTGAACTGGGCAACGCGGTGCTGGACGAGTATTACGTCAACAAGCTGATCGATGTGCCATCGGGCCAGTACGTGATGCTGGCGGTCAGCGACACCGGTTGCGGCATGAGCCAGGAGGTGCTGGAGCGCGCCTTCGAACCCTTCTTCACCACCAAGCAGGAAGGCGAGGGAACGGGGCTGGGACTGTCGATGGCTTACGGCTTCGTCAAGCAGAGCCGCGGCCACATCAAGATCTACAGTGAACCAGGCCAGGGCACCAGCGTCAAGATCTACCTGCCGCGCACCATGATGGATGAAGAGCAGACGGGGCTGCGCGAACAGCCGCGCCCCGTGACGGGCGGCAGTGAAACCGTGCTGGTGGTGGAGGATGATCCGGAGGTGAGGACGGTGGTGCGCGACATGCTCTCCGCGCTGGGCTACAAGGTGCTGGAAGCGGAAAACGGCGACGCGGCGCTGGGCATTTTGCAGGCGGGCGTGGCGATCGACGTGCTGTTTACCGATGTGGTCATGCCGGGAAAAGTCAGCAGCCCCGAACTGGCCAGGATGGCGCGCGAGCTGCAACCCGGACTGGCCGTGCTGTTCACGTCCGGCTATCCGCGCAATGCCATCGTGCACGGCGGGCGCCTGGACGAAGGGCTGGAGCTGCTCAGCAAGCCTTACCAGCGCGACGAGCTGGCGCGCAAGCTGCGCGAGGTGCTGGAGCAGCACAATACCGTGTCCCACCCGCCATTCGACGACGCGCCGCTGGCGCAGCCGGCACAGGGACCCGCCACCCAGGGTTCGGCCTCCTCGCTGCGCATTCTCGTCGTGGAAGACAATCCGGACTCGCTGCAAATGGTGTGCGAGCTGGTGGGCATGCTGGGGCATACGGTGTCCGGCGTGGGCAATGGCGAAGCGGCGCTGGAGCTGATGGCGCAGCAGGACTTCGACATCCTGTTTACCGACGTCAGCCTGCCCGGCATGTCGGGCATCGAGCTGGCGCACAAGGCGCTGGCGCGCGGGCCGCTGCGCATCGTCTTCTCCACCGGCTACGGCAAGGATGCGCTGGAGCGCCTCGGCTTCCCGGCCCGCGTGCTGCGCAAGCCCTACGATCTGGCCGAATTGCAGGCGGCCCTCGACCAGCCTGCTGAGCACTAATCCTACGGCGCCGCCGGATTCCGTCCGATAACGCGCGCGGCGCCGCCGTCCTACAGTGTTGGCATGGGCAAAGCAGATATCGGAAAAACGCGCACGCAGCTGATTCGCAGCCTGCTGCGCAACGTCTTCGGCGTGGACCAGCTGCGCGCCGGCCAGCAGCGCGTGATCGACAGCGTGCTGGCCGGGCAGGACACGCTGGCCATCATGCCGACCGGCAGCGGCAAGTCGCTGTGCTACCAGATTCCCGCCTCGCTGCTGGAAGGCACCACCGTGGTCGTCTCGCCCCTGATCTCGCTGATGAAGGACCAGCTGGAAAAGCTGGAGGAAATCGGCATCGCCGCGTCACAGCTGAACAGCAGCCTGACGGCGGACGAGGAACTGGAAGCGCTGGACAGCATCCGCCGCAGCCATAGCGACATCGTGTTCTGCACGCCGGAGCGGCTGGCCACGCCGGAATTCCTGTCCCTGCTGAAGAATACGAAGATCGCGCTGCTGGTGGTGGACGAGGCGCATTGCATCTCGCACTGGGGCCACGACTTCCGCCCGGCCTTCCTGGAGATTGGCGCCGCCATCAACGCGCTGGGCCGCCCGCGCGTGCTGGCCCTGACCGCTACCGCCACCGAAGATGTGGTGACCGACATCATCCGCCAGCTCGGTACACCGGATATGCAGGTGGTGAACACGGGCATTTACCGGCCCAACCTGCACTACGCGGTAAAGCAGGTGACCAATCAGGATGAACGCACGGCGGAGGTGCTGCGCCTGCTGCGCGAGACGCCGGGCAACGGCATCATCTACGCTTCCACCGTGAAGGCGGCCGAGGAATTGCTGCCGGTGCTGGAGGAGGCCGGCGAGAGCGTGGTGCTGTACCACGGCAAGCTGCGCGCGACCGAACGCAAGCTGAATCAGGACTTGTTCATGGGCGGCGAGCGGCGCGTGATGATCGCGACCAATGCTTTCGGCATGGGGATCGACAAGGCGGATGTCCGTTTCGTCATCCACCTGCAGGTACCGGCCAGCCTGGAGGCGTACTACCAGGAGTCCGGCCGCGCGGGGCGCGACGGCGAAGCGGCCGACTGCACGCTGCTCTACTTCCACGAGGACAAGCGCGTGCAGCAATTCTTCCTCGCTAAACACTATCCGGACGCGGCTTCCCTGCGCGCGGCGCATGAAGCGGTGGCGGCGCAGGAATTGCCGCCGCGGCGCGACAAGCGCCTCCAGGTGGCGCTCAAGCTGCTGAAGGATGGCGCGCTGGTGAAGCAGAACCGCCGCATGGAATTCGGCGTCACGGCGCGCGAGCCGCGCGCGCTGGACTTCGAGCGCCTGGCCGCGCAATACCAGCAGAAGCAGGAGCGCGACCGCGAAGCGCTGGAGCAGATGGTGGCCTATGCGCAGAGCGGCTACTGCCGCTGGAAACTGCTGCTCGATTACTTCGGCGACGACACGGCCGGCATCGAGCGCTGCGGCACTTGCGATAACTGCAAGTCACCGCCTACGATCGACTCTGTGCGCTAACGGACAGAAGGCGCCCTGTCGCCATGGCTACAATTGGCCCAGCATTTTTGGGAGCCGTTCATGTCCGAAATGGTTGTCGTCCGCAAAGAAGGCCTGTATTGCGTCCCCGGGGATTTCTACATCGACCCGTGGCGGCCGGTGCAGCGCGCCGTGATCACGCACGGCCACGGCGACCATGCGCGCGTGGGCAACGGTCATTACCTGACGGCGCAGCAGGGCGTCGGCATCCTCAAGTCGCGCCTGGGCGAGATCACCGTGCAGGGCCTCGACTACGGCGTGCAGGTGGTGCACAACGGCGTGCGCATTTCGCTGCACCCGGCCGGCCACGTGCTCGGCTCGGCCCAGGTGCGCATGGAATACCAGGGCGAGGTGTGGGTGGCGTCCGGCGACTACAAGGTGGAGCCGGATGTGACCTGCACGGCGTTCGAGCCGGTGCGCTGCGACTGCTTCATCACCGAGTCCACCTTCGGCCTGCCCATCTACCGCTGGCAGGCGCAGCAGCAAATCTTCGACGATATGAACGCCTGGTGGCGGCGCAATGCGGAGGAGGGCCGCGCCAGCGTGATGCTGTGCTACACCTTCGGCAAGGCGCAGCGCATCCTGAGCGGGCTCGACCCCTCGATCGGTCCCATCGTCTGCCACGGCGCGGTGGAACCGCTGAACCGCGTGTACCGCGAGGCGGGCGTCGCGTTGCCGCCGACCGTGATGGTGGGCGACGTGGACAAGGCCGCGCTGCGCCGGGCAATGGTGATCGCGCCGCCCTCGGCCGGCGGTTCGCCCTGGATACGGCGCTTTGGCGACTTCAGCGACGCCTTTGCCAGCGGCTGGATGCAGTTGCGCGGCGCGCGCCGGCGGCGCGGCGTCGACCGCGGCTTCGTGCTGTCCGATCACGCCGACTGGCCGGGCCTGATGCAGGCCATCCGTGCCACCGGCGCCGAGCGCGTGGTGGTCACGCACGGTTCTATCCCCGTCATGGTGCGCTGGCTGTGCCAGAACGGCTATGACGCGAAAGCCTTCGACACGGAATACGGTGACGACGAAGCAGTGGAAGCGGGCGCGCCGGAGGAGGGCGCCGATGCGTGAGTTCGCCCGACTCTACACCGAGCTCGATGAAACCACGGCCACCCGGCGCAAGCTGGAAGCGCTGCAGGCCTATTTCGCCAGCGCGGCGCCGGAGAACGCGGCATGGGCCGTGTATTTCCTGGCCGGCGGCAAGCCGCGCCAGGCCGTGCCCGTGAAGCTGCTGCGCCAGTATGCGACCGAATATGCGGGGCTGGACGAGTGGCTGTTCGACGAGTGCTACCACGCGGTGGGCGACCTGGCGGAAACCATCGCCCACATCCTGCCGGCGCCAAAGCACGAGAGCGACGTGGGACTGGCCGAGTGGATCGAGCAGCGGATAGCGCCGCTGCGCGGGCAGCCGCCGGAAGCCGTGCGCCTGGCCCTGTTCCGCTACTGGGACGAGCTGGAGACGCGCGAGCGCTTCCTGCTGACCAAGCTGATAGGCGGCGGCTTCCGCGTCGGCGTCTCGCGCCTGCTGGTGACGCGTGCGCTGAGCGCGATCGCGGCGGTGGACAGCAAGCTGATTGCGCAGCGCCTGATGGGGTGGACGGATGGCCGCGTCAGCCCCACCGGCAAGGGCTTCCTGCAGTTGCTGGCGCCGCCCTCGGCCGGCGAGCATGCGGAGCGCGGCGGCCAGCCCTATCCCTTCTTCCTGGCGCACCAGCTGCAGGCGCCGGTCGAGTCGCTGGGCGACCTGGCCGACTGGCAGGTGGAGTGGAAGTACGACGGCATGCGCGCGCAGCTGGTGTCGCGCGGCGGCGCAAACTGGCTGTGGTCGCGCGGCGAGGATTTGATCACGGAGCGCTTCCCGGAGCTGGTGGCGGTGCGGCTGCCCGAGGGCACGGTCATCGATGGCGAAATCCTGGTCTGGGCCGAGGGCGACGCGCCGGCGCCCTTCGCGGCGCTACAGAAGCGCATCGGCCGCAAGCTGCTCAGCGCGAAGCTGCTGGCGGAATTCCCGGCCGTGCTGGTCGCCTACGATCTGCTGGAACAGGATGGCGTGGACCTGCGCCAGCTGCCGCAGCGCGAGCGGCGCGTGCTGCTGGAGAAGCTGGTGGCCCAGGTGGATGCGCCGCAGCTGCGCATCTCGCCGCTGGTGCGGGCCGAGAGCTGGGCGCAACTGGCTGCGATCCGCGAAGAGTCGCGCCTGCGCGGGGTGGAGGGCATGATGCTCAAGGCATGCGGTGCGCAGTATGGCGTGGGGCGCACCAAGGATGTGGGCACGTGGTGGAAGTGGAAGATCGATCCGTACAGCGTGGACGCAGTGCTGATCTATGCGCAGGCGGGACACGGCCGGCGCGCTTCGCTCTACACCGACTACACCTTTGCCGTGTGGGACAGCGATGGCGGCGAGAGGCGCCTGGTGCCCTTTGCCAAGGCTTATTCCGGGCTGACGGATGCGGAAATCGCGCAGGTCGATAATGCGATCCGCCGCACCACCATCGAGCGTTTCGGGCCGGTGCGCAGCGTGAAGCCGACCATGGTGTTCGAGATCGGCTTCGAGGGGATTGCCCTGTCGCCGCGCCACAAGTCCGGCATCGCCGTGCGCTTCCCGCGCATCCTGCGCCGGCGCGACGACAAGACCGTCGAGGACGCCGATACGCTGGATACGCTGCGCGGGCTGCTGTCGCGCGAGCCGCCGGCCTGACCATGCCGTCCTTCCCCCGCCCGCGCCCGCTTCCTCCGCGCAAGCCCCCCACGCCCGCCGCCCCCGACACCGCCGCGCTGCCCGCCGCCGGCCAGCCAGGCGTCCCAGGCGC
>DASWYX010000068.1:0-6238 GCA_036404755.1 Pseudoduganella sp. | reverse complement strand
CCAATCCGAACGATGCCGCCATTGCGCTGGCCATCATCAGCATGGCGCATTCGCTGAAGCTGCGGGTGATTGCCGAGGGCGTGGAGTCGCGCCCGCAGCTTGAGTATTTGCGGCGCAACCGTTGCGACGAGATCCAGGGCTCTTACTTCTCGCGTCCCCTGCCGGCGCTGGAGATGGGGCAGCTGGTGGAAGCGGGCAAGGGCCTGCCGCCGGACCCGAACCAGGCGGCCGAACCGCCGCAAACCCTGCTGCTGGTGGACGACGACGTCAATGTGCTGTCATCGCTGCACCGGCTGTTCCGGCGCGATGGCTACCGGATATTGACGGCCGTGTCGCCGACCGAGGGGTTCGAGCTGCTGGCCCTGTATCCGGTGCAGGTGATCGTGTGCGACCAGCGCATGCCGATCCTGAGCGGCACCGAGTTTTTGGCGAAGGTGAAGGAGATGTATCCGGATACGATACGCATTATCCTGTCCGGGTATACGGGGCTGGAGGCGGTGCTCGATTCCATCAATCGCGGGGCGATTTACCGGTTCTATACCAAGCCTTGGGACGATACGCAGCTGCGCGACAACATTCGCCTGGCCTTCCATCATTATTGGCTCATGCACGGCAGCGGGCGGCGCGCGGGGGATCCGGGGGAGGATAATACGGTGATGTCGGCGACGTGATGCAGCCGCAGCGGGGGAGGCCCGCAGGGCTGTAGGGCGGATCATTGATCCGCCGTGAAGTGGTCGAAGCCGGAGAGGTGGAGGTTGAGGGGGGCGCCGGCGGAGTCGGTGAAGCGCAGGCCGGGTGCGGCGTCGATAACGCCGACGCGGGTCACGGCGACCCCAGCGGAGGACCCTGCCGCGAGCACGGCGTCGCGCGCCGAGACGGGCGCGGTGAAACAGAGTTCATAATCGTCGCCACCGGCAGCGCTGAAGGCGCGGCGCAGCGCGGCATCGCGGCTGGCGAGCACCGGCCCGGCGGGCAGTGCATCCACATTCAGCGTGGCGCCAACCCGGGAGCGTTCGAGGATGTGGCCAAGGTCGCCGGCCAGGCCATCGGAAATGTCGATAGCCGCATGCGCAATGCCTTGCAAGGCAAGACCGAGACTGACGCGCGGCGTTGGCGTATGCAGGCGCGGCGCCGCGGCAGAAAGCTCGTCCGATGAAAGCGTGAGCTGGCCGAGGCAACAAGCCAGCGCAAGCCGCGCATCGCCCACCGTACCGGACACCCACACATCATCGCCCACCTGCGCCGCATCGCGCCGCAGCGCCCGTCCCGGCGGCACTTCGCCGAACACGGTAATGCAGATATTCAAAGGTCCCTTGGTCGTATCGCCGCCAATCAGCTCGCAGCCATGCGCATCGGCCAGCGCAAACAGGCCTGCGGAAAAGGCAGACAGCCAGTCACGGTCGGCTGCCGGCAGCGCCAGCGCCAAGGTGAAAGCCACGGGCCGCGCGCCCATGGCAGCGAGATCGGAGAGGTTGACGGCGAGGCTCTTGTGTCCCAGCCGGCGCGGGTCCTCGCCTGCGAAGAAATGCCGGCCCTCGACCAGCATGTCGGAAGAAATCGCCGTCTGCATCCCCGGCGACGGGGTAAGCAGGGCGCAATCGTCGCCGATGCCTAGCGTAGCCTTGCCAGCGGCGGGGCGAACGAAATATTGTTTGATCAGGTCGAATTCGGAGAGCATTCCGCCATTGTAGCGGCGGCGGCTCCGAATCAGTGCTTATCCCGCAGATAGATCCAGGTTCCGCCCGATGCCAGCGCTGCGGTCGCCAACGTGACGACCCAGCTCGAATCCGGAGGAGTGAAGAACAGTGCCGCGGCGGTCACAGGGAACAGGACGCCGGACATACGGGACCACGAGTGCCAGAGTGCTGAGCGCATGGTGTTTCCTTCCGTAAAGGTGCCTTCACTAAACAGTCTAGGAGGCGAAATGCCAAATGTAAACTTGCTGTCTGCAATTATTCCAAGATTTTTCGAATTTGCGCAACAAGATTTTAGGATTTCGTGCCGCAAGTCACCATTGCACTACGAAGCGCTGAGAAACAGCTATTTTCTTGCAGTAATTAATATTTCTCCAAGGTAGCAAAAGATGAAATGGCCACGCCCTGCGCTGCCGGCATGGCGTGGCCTGTTTACCCCTTTAGATCTGGGCCTGTCCGCCGTCGACAAACAGTTCGATGCCGTTGACGAAGCTGGCGTCATCGGAAGCGAGGAACACGGCTGCCTTGGCCACTTCGGACGGCTGGCCCAGGCGGCCGGTCGGCACCAGCGTGGTCAGGTAGCCGAGCAAGCCTTCTTCCTGCCCCTGGGGCGCCAGTCCCGTCAGGCCCGGGGTGTGGATCGGGCCCGGGCTGATGGCGTTCACGCGGATCTTGCGTGGCGCCAGGTCCAGCAGCCAGCTGCGGGCGAAGTTGCGCACGGCGGCCTTGCTGGCGCTATACACGCTGAAGTTCGGTGTGCCCTTGACCGAGACGGTGGACGCGGTCAGCAGGATCGCACCGCCATCCTTCAGCAGCGGCAGCGATTTCTGCACGGTGAACACGGCGCCCTTCACGTTGACGTCGAAGATGCGGTCGAAGTGTTCCTCGGTGATGGCTTCCAGCGGCATCATGTCGCCGCCGCCCGCGTTGGCGAAGACCACGTCCAGGTGGCCCGCCTTCGCCTTGATCTCGGCGAAGATGCGGTCCAGGTCTTCCAGCTTGGAGACGTCGCCCTGGATGCCGTGCGCCGCCGCGCCGATGGCGTCTACCGCTGCATCCAGCTCCGCCTGGCGGCGGCCGGTGATGAAGACGGTGGCGCCTTCCGCCGCGAACTGCCTGGCCGATGCCAGGCCGATGCCGGTGGTGCCGCCGGTGATCAGTGCGATTTTGCCTTTGAGTTTCATGGTGCTGCTCCTTGCGATAAGTGAGTGGATGGGCATACTTTAGACTCGTCCGATTATTGGAGTAAGTGGTATAAATGAAGAACTTTATTCCTGTGGATGAATAATCATGGACCAGTTGCTGGCAATCCGCGCCTTCGCCCGCGTGGTGGAGGCAGGCACCTTTACCAGGGCTGCCGAATCGATGAATATGCCGAACGCCACGCTGACCAAGCTGGTGCAGTCGCTGGAGACCCACCTCGGCGTCAAGCTCCTGCATCGCACCACGCGCCGCGTTACCGTGACGCCGGACGGCGCGCAGTACTACGAGCAGACCGGCCCCTTGCTGAAGGAGCTGGAAGATATCGATTCCGGCTTCAGCGTCGCCCAGGGCAAGCCGCGCGGCCACCTGCGCGTCGATTGCGGCGGCCTGTCCGCAACGATGCTGGTGCTGCCCGCGCTGCCCGAATTCCTGGCCCAGTACCCGGACATCCGTATCGATTTCGGCGTGAGCGACCGCAATGTGGACCTGGTCGGCGATAACGTGGACTGCGTGATCCGCGGCGGCACGCTGAACGATTCCACCATGGTGGGCCGCCGCATCGCCAGCGCGGCCTGGGTGACCTGCGCCACGCCCGCCTATCTGGACGCGCACGGCGTGCCCGCCCATCCGCGCGAGCTGGAGGAGGGCAGCCACAAACTGATTCACTACCGTTCGGCCACCAATAACCGCGTGGTGCCCATGCGCTTCGAGCGCGACGGCGAGAAGATCGAGATCAAGGCGCCGGGCGCGGTCGGCATCAACGAGAGCAATGCGCACCTGGTGGCGGGGCTGATGGGGCTTGGCGTGTGCCAGACCTTCGCCTTCGCTGCGGCGCCGGCGATTGCGCGCGGCGAACTGGTGCCGATTCTGAGCGACTGGCAGCCGAAGCCCATGGATTTTCATGTGGTTTATCCGTCAAACCGGCATATGAGCAGGAGGCTGCGGGTGTTTATCGAGTGGGTGGCCGAGAGTTTTGCGCGGCAAGCGTTATTGATATAAAGCAAACTTTTTAGCAGTAATTCGGGAAAATACCTAGGTTTGGCCGTACAAGCGTCTGTTAGAATCAAGGAATTTTCAGAAAGTACACATAGGGGGCAGTACAGCATGGACTCGGCATCTGATAAAAAAGAAGAACTTCGACAGCAACTTCGCGCAGCCGCACTTGAATATCACGAGTGTCCCAAACCCGGCAAAATCAGCGTTACCCCCACCAAGCAACTCTCCAACCAGCGCGACCTCGCACTGGCTTACTCTCCCGGCGTAGCAGCACCCTGCGAAGAAATCGTCGCCGATCCCGCCAATTCCTACAAATACACTGCCCGCGGCAACCTGGTCGCCGTGATCTCGAACGGCACGGCCGTTCTGGGCCTGGGCAATATCGGTCCGCTGGCGTCGAAGCCGGTCATGGAAGGCAAGGGCGTGCTGTTCAAGAAGTTCGCCGGCATCGACGTCTTCGACATCGAGATCAACGAGCAGGACCCGGACAAGCTGGTGGACATCATCGCCGCGCTGGAACCGACCTTCGGCGGCGTGAACCTGGAAGACATCAAGGCGCCGGAGTGCTTCTACATCGAGCGCAAGCTGCGCGAAAAGATGAAGATTCCGGTCTTCCACGACGACCAGCACGGCACCGCCATCATCGTCGGCGCGGCCATCCTGAACGGCGTGAAGATCGTCAAGAAGGACATCAAGAACTGCAAGCTGGTGGTTTCCGGCGCGGGCGCTGCGGCGCTGGCCTGCCTGGACCTGATCGTGGACCTGGGTTTCCCGATCGAGAACATCACCGTGACCGACCTGGCCGGCGTGGTCTACAAGGGCCGCACCGAACTGATGGACCCGGACAAGGAACGCTTCGCGCGCGAAACCAGCGCCCGTACCCTGGCTGAAGTGGTCGAGGGCGCGGACATCTTCCTTGGCCTCTCCGCCGGCGGTGTGCTGAAGCAGGAAATGGTCAAGCAAATGGCGCCGAATCCGCTGATCCTGGCGCTGGCCAACCCGACTCCGGAAATCCTGCCGGAAGACGTGAAAGCCGTGCGCGGCGACGCCATCATCTGCACCGGCCGTTCGGACTATCCGAACCAGGTCAACAACGTGCTGTGCTTCCCATACATCTTCCGTGGCGCACTGGATTGCGGCGCGACGACCATCACGCGCGAAATGGAAATCGCCGTGGTGCACGCGATCGCCGAACTGGCCCACGCCGAGCAGTCGGACATCGTGGCCAGCACCTACGGCATCGCCAACCTGGCCTTCGGCCCGGAATACCTGATCCCGATGCCTTTCGACCCGCGCCTGCTGATCAAGATCGCACCGGCCGTGGCGAAGGCAGCCTTCGACTCCGGCGTGGCATCGCGCCCGATCGAAGACCTGGAAGCCTATGCGGACAGCCTGCAGCAGTTCGTCTACCGTTCCGGCACCTTCATGAAGCCGCTGTTCTCGGTGGCGAAGAAAGCCGCTTCGGAACTGAAGCGCATCGTGTACGCGGAAGGCGAAGAAGAGCGCGTGCTGCGCGCCGTGCAGGTGGTGGTGGACGAAAAACTGGCGCGTCCTATCCTGGTGGGCCGTCCGGCCGTGCTGGAAGCGCGCATCCAGAAGTTCGGCCTGCGCCTGAAGCCGGGCATCGACTACGCCGTCATCAACCCGGACTACGATGAGCGCTACCGCGATTACTGGACTGCCTATTACGAGCTGACTTCGCGCAAGGGCGTAACCCAGGAATGGGCCAAGCTGGAAATGCGCCGCCGCCACTCGCTGATCGGCGCCATGATGATCAAGAAGGGCGATGCGGACGGCATGATCTGCGGCACCTTCGGCACCACCCAGCTGCACCTGCATTACATCGACCAGGTGCTGGGCCGCCGTCCGGGCGCCTGCGTGTACGCGGCGATGAACATCCTGGTGCTGCCGGAACGCCAGCTGGCGATGGTGGACACGCACGTCAACGAGAACCCGACCGCCAATGAGCTGGCCGCCATCACCATCATGGCGGCGGAAGAGATGAAGCGCCTCGGCCTGGAGCCGCGTGCGGCCCTGCTGTCTCACTCGAACTTCGGTTCGGCCAACACCGAGTCGGCGCAGAAGATGCGCGCCACGCTGCAGCTGGTGCGTGAACGCGCGCCGGACCTGGAAGTGGACGGCGAGATGCACGGCGATACGGCGCTCGATTCCAAGCTGCGCAAGAAGATCATGCCGAACTCCTACCTGGAGCGCGACGCGAACCTGCTGGTGATGCCGAATATCGACGCCGCCAACATCGCGTACAACCTGGTCAAGAGCTCGGCCGGCAACGGCATCACCATCGGCCCGATCCTGCTGGGCTGCGATGCGCCGGTGCACATCCT
>DASWYX010000067.1:0-3110 GCA_036404755.1 Pseudoduganella sp. | reverse complement strand
AACTGCCGGTGGAAGAAATCCTGGTATCCCACCTCCTCAAGTCCAATTGCCTGGTCACCGGACAGCCCGATTGGGGCAGTGTGCAAATCACGTATGCGGGTCCGCAAATCGACCAGGAAAGCCTGCTGAAATATCTCATCGGTTTCCGTGAACATAACGAGTTCCACGAGCAGTGCGTAGAACGTATCTTTACGGACATATTGCGTCAGTGCAAGCCTCAGCATCTGACGGTGTACGCGCGCTACACCCGCCGAGGCGGTCTTGATATTAATCCATGGCGCACCAACTTTAGTGGTGCAAGCAAGCCGTCCAATTTACGCAACGCCCGGCAGTAATTTGGCGGAATCTGTCTTACAATGAATCAATAACTGTTGCGGCAATTCCTCAGCAATTGCCGCGGCAAGTCCCGCTCAAAAAACGGCGAAACCGCGCCACAACAAGGCAAAACATGGTGTTTGCCTTGCATGACCGATTTCAAGTGTCACGGCTGAGAAAGAAGCCTATAATTCGCTCGCAGTCAGCAGAAACTATGTCGCGTTATGAATAACCTGAGCAAAATCCTGTCTCTCGAGAACGTACAACTGGACCTGGAAGTGTCCAGCAAAAAGCGTGCTTTTGAGCAAGCAGGTCTGATCTTCGAGAACAACTGCGGCATCGCCCGGTCCACCGTTTCCGACAACCTGTTCGCGCGCGAGCGCCTCGGTTCGACGGGCCTGGGCCACGGCGTTGCAGTGCCCCACGGACGCATCAAAGGCTCGAAGAGCCTGAAGTCGCCGCTGGCCGCGTTCGTGCGCCTGTCCGAACCGATCCCGTTCGAATCGCCGGATGGCAAGCCGGTCAATCTTTTATTCTTCCTGCTGATTCCGGATCACGTAACGCAGCAGCACCTGGAAATCCTGTCCGAGATCGCGGAGATGTTCTCGGATGATGCTTTCCGTACGGCACTTTCCACCGACCCCGACCCGGCTTCCGTCTACAGCCGCATCGTCAACTGGCAGCCAAGCCTTCAGGCGGCCGGTTAAGTTTAAGTTAAACTAGGGGCTTCGACATTACCCTTCAGGCAGGCCCATGCTGCAAACCCCTCTGACGATTCAACGCTTATACGACGATAATCGGGAGACGTTGCAGCTGGGATGGTTCGCCGGCTTCCCCGGCGGCGAGCGCCTGATATCGGGCGACGTGGCCTCCGCGGCTGACCAGGTCGGCCACCTGAACACCATCCACCCGGGCCGCATCCAGGTCTTCGGGCACCAGGAAATCAACTACTACCAGCGCCTGAAGTCGCTGACGCGCGCGCACGTGATCGGCGAGCTGATTGCGGGCGGCCCGCCGGCGCTGATCATCGCGCAGGGCCTGGAAACGCCGCCGGACATCCTCGCCATCTGCGACGAGAAGAACATCCCGCTGTTTTCCACGCCGCTGCCTGCGGCGCAGGTGATCGACTTCCTGCGCGTCTACCTGTCCAAGAAGCTGGCGCAGCGCGTGATCATGCACGGCGTGTTCATGGACGTGCTGGGCGTGGGCGTGCTGATTACCGGCGACTCGGGCCTGGGCAAATCCGAACTTGGCCTGGAACTGATTTCGCGTTCACATGGCCTGGTGGCGGACGATGCGGTGGAGTTCTCGCGCATCGCGCCGAACATGATCGAGGGCCGCTGCCCTCCCCTGCTGCAAAACCTGCTCGAGGTGCGCGGCCTGGGCCTGCTGGACATCAAGGCCATCTTCGGCGAGACGGCTGTGCGCCGCAAAATGCGCCTGAAGCTGATCGTGCACCTGGTACGGCGCTCGGCGCTGGAAGAGGAAGTCGAGCGCCTGCCCTTCCAGTTCCCGACCGAGGATGTGCTTGGCCTGCCGATCCGCAAGGTCGTGATTCCCGTGGCGGCCGGCCGCAACATCGCGGTTCTGCTGGAAGCCGCGGTGCGCAACACCATCCTGCAACTGCGCGGCATCGACACGCTCCAGGAATTCATGGAGCGCCAGCGCCAGGCCATGAGCGGAGACTGATATGCGCATTGTCCTGATTACCGGCATCTCCGGCTCCGGCAAGTCCGTGGCGCTGAACGTCCTGGAGGACATCGGCTACTACTGCGTGGACAATCTGCCGCCGGCGCTGCTGCCGAATCTCGTTGCCACGTTGGCCGACGAAGGCGCGGACGCGCTGGCCGTGGCCGTGGATGCGCGCAGCGCCGCTTCGCTGGCGAGCCTGCCGGCTGAATTCCGCAAGCTGAAGGAAGAGGGTCATGATGTGAAGATCATGTACCTGACGGCCAGCACGCATTCGCTGGTGGCGCGCTTCTCCGAAACGCGCCGCAGCCACCCTTTGTCGCATGAACTGCATCCAGGGCAGAATCCGGCCGGACGCCGCACGCTGATCGAGTGCATTGCGGAGGAACGCGAGCGCCTGTCGGCCATCCAGCAGCTGGGGCATGTGATCGATACGTCGGAACTGAGCGCGAACAAGCTGCGGGCGCTGATCAAGGATCTGGTGCTCAGCGAGAATGCGCCTTTGACGCTGTTCTTCGAGTCCTTTGCGTTCAAGATGGGCGTGCCGCTGGATGCGGACTTCATGTTCGACGTGCGCGCGATTCCCAATCCTTATTACGACCTGGCGCTGCGTCCTTTGACGGGACGCGATGAGCCGGTGATCGCTTTCCTCGATGCGCAGCCCAGCGCGGAGGAGATGTTCAACGATATCCGCGGTTTCGTTGAGAAGTGGCTGCCGGCGTTCAAGAAGGATAACCGGAGCTATCTCACCGTGGCCATCGGCTGCACGGGCGGACAGCACCGGTCGGTGTATATGGCCGAGCGGCTCGCGCGGTATTTTCACGATGCCGAGAATGTGGTGCTCCGCCACCGCGAGCAGTCGTAGCCGTGCACGCACGGCGGATCAATGATCCGCCCTACAGCCCCTTCGGGGCCTGGGTGGCACGGGACGCGTAGGGCGGATCATTGATCCGCCGTGTCGAGGCCGTCGGCGGCGTCAAACGCCGAGGCGCAGCTGCCAGTAGCTCACATCGAGCCACGAGCCGAACTTGAACCCGACTTCGCGGAAAGTCCCCACTGGCTCGAATCCCATTTTCCGGTGCAGCGCCATGCTCGCCTCGTTTGGC
>DASWYX010000066.1:0-4560 GCA_036404755.1 Pseudoduganella sp. | reverse complement strand
GCGCTGAACAGCGCGCTGCCGGCCTTGTCGCCAAAGCCTTCCGGGATCACCACGGCCACCGGCAGCTTGCCGTTGCGGACCTGCGCCTGCGCTTCGGCCAGGGCCAGTTCATGCACGCGCAGGTTGGCGTCTGCCTTCAGGCCGTCGGCGATCTTCTGGCCGATGGCGGATTGGTCCTGCTGCACGACGGCGATATCGATCTTGCCGGTCTTGCTCTCGCCGCTGCCGCCGAACAGGGAGCCGAAGAAGGCCGCCAGCACGATGGGCATCAACAGGTTGAGCATCAGCGCGCGCTTGTCGTTGACGTACAGGATCAGGTCCTTGCGGACCAGTGCTAATAATGCGGTCATAGTCGGTCCTCAGTCGCGCAGGCTGCGTCCCGTGAGGGACAGGAAGATGTCTTCGAGATTGGTGCGGGCGGTGGCGAAGTGGGCCAGCTTGTGGCCCTGCTGCGCCAGCCAGCACAGCACGGAGGCTGCGTGCGAGGTATCGGCCAGGCCCACGTCCAGCACCGCGCCTTGCAGCGTCGCGCTGGTGACGCCGGGCAGGCGCGATACCGCATCGGCCAGGCCGTCAGCTGCGGCAACGGCTTGCGGCGCGGCCAGTTCGGCGCGCAGCGCGGCCTGCGCCGGCAGGCGCTGGAACAGCGCGGACGGGCTCTCGTCCGCCAGCACCTTGCCATGATCGATGATGACGATATGGTCGGCCAGGCGCTCGACTTCTTCCATGTAGTGGCTGGTGTAGATCAGCGAACGCCCCTGCGCTTTCAGCGCTTCCAGCGTATCGAAGATGGCATTGCGGCTTTGCGGATCGACACCGACAGTCGGTTCGTCCAGTATCAGCAATTGTGGATCGTGCAGCAGCGCGGCGGCGATGTTCAGGCGGCGCTTCATGCCGCCGGAGAAGGTGGACGGCTTGTCGTTCGCGCGGTCGGCCAGGCGCACCTGCTCCAGGACGGCGGCGCAGCGCTGCTTCAGCGCCTCGCCCTTCAGGCCATACAGCGCGCCGAACAGCTTCAGGTTCTCAAGCGCTGAAAGATCGTCGTACAGCGCCAGGTCCTGCGGCACCAGGCCAATCTTGCGCTTGGCGCCGTTATTGCCCTGCCCTACCGGTTCGCCATCCAGCGTGACGGCGCCGCTGTCGGCGCTGACCAGGCCGCAGATCATGCCCACCGTGGTGGACTTGCCCGCGCCATTGGGACCAAGCAGGCCGACAGTCTGGCCGCGCTGCACATTGAAGGAGACACCATCCACGGCGCGCCTGTCGCCGTAGGTCTTGCAAAGATTACTGACACTCAGCAAAGCAAACCCCTTCTCGAAATAAAACGGCGCCACCTTATGGGCGGCGCCGCGTTGCAAAAATCGGTTTTACAGCGCGTAGCGGACGACGTTATCGCTCCACTCGAATGCCGCCATCTCCAGTTCCACCAGTTCATCGGTGGACATGGCCAGGTCGCGCAGTGTCGGTACGATGTAGTGCTCCATGTCCTCGATGCGCTCGATGCACTCGGCCAGCTTCAGCAAGTCGCCAAAGAAGCCGCCGCGCCACATCAGCGCTTCGGACACTTCATCCACCACAGGGATCTGGGTCAGAATTTCCGCCATCGGAATGCCGAACAGCGTATCCATCAGGGACATGATGCCGACCGTGAACGCGATATCGGCCACCTGGTGCTGGCTCGGACGCAGCTTGTGCGCCAGCAGTTCAAGCAAACGGCCGCGCGTGGTGGCCAGCATGAGCAGCGGCGTCATCGAGTGGCCGCGCTTGGACGGTTCGGCATACAGCATGATCTGCAGCCAGCGCTGCAGCTGCCGGCGGCCGAGGATGGTCACGGCCTGGCTCAGCGAATCGATGCGCTGGCGCGCGCCCACGGCCGGCGTGTTCACCAGGCGCAGGAGGTTCAGCGCCAGCGACACATCCTTCTTGATGGCGCGTTCGATCTCGATATTGTCCGCATCGGAAGTGACGAGGGACATCAGCTCCATCACCGCCAGCTGGGACGGCGACAGCTTCTTGCCGCTCATGATCACGGGCTTGGCGAAGTAATAGCCCTGGAAGTAGTCGAAGCCCAGGTCCAGGCAAGTCTTGAATTCGTCGCGGTTCTCGACCTTCTCCGCCACCAGCTTCTTGCCTTCCTGCTTGAAGCGGGGCGCCAGGCGCATCAGGCGGTCCACCGGCATGTCGCGCATGCTCAGCTTCACGTATTCGACCAGTTGCAGCATCGATTCCACGTGCGGCGTATCGGCCGTCACATCGTCCAGCGAGAAGCGGAAGCCCTGGCTCACCAGCTCGGACATGCGCGCCAGCACCTCGGGCGTCGGCTCCATCGTCTCCACCACTTCCAGCACGATTTTCTCGCGCGGCAGGAAGCCGAAGATATCACTCATGATGGCGTCGGCATCGACGTTGACGAAGCCGATGGCGTCGCCCACGGTGCGCTCCATGCCCAGCTGCGCGGCATGGGCCAGCACCGCCGCAGTGGCATTCAAACCGGGAGTTTCGATGACCGCCGGCCCGACGGGAGCGTTGCGAAATAACAACTCGTAACCGAAAAGGGCCTGGTTGCGGTCCAAAATCGGCTGCCGACCCAGGTAGAACTCGCGTACCCGCAAGCTCTTGGCGGCATCGTCGCTGGAGAGGTCGATCATGGGAAAGTTCCTGAAATGTCCTGCTATTTTGACATCAAACCTTGCCTATGTCTGCTGAAATTGCTCGAAATCCCGCTTTTGAGGCAGCCCGTCCACAAAGCACTTCATCTCGCCCGGCTGGAAGGCTGTCCATTGTTCATTGGTAGTCAAGGGCTGGGTGACGATGACGGCCACGCGGTCGTTGGGCGTGGTGACCTGCGAGAAGTCCACGCTCACATCCTCGTCGGACAGGCGCGCCGTTTCGAAGGGATACTGGCGCACGATGTAATGCAGGTGGGTGGAACAGTGGGCGAACAGGCAGGTGCCATCGGACAGCATCATATTGAAGGTGCCATGCCCGGCAATTTCGCGCACCACCTTTTCCAGGCAGGCGCGCAGCAGCGACAGCGGCGGACGCGTATCGCCGAAACGGGCGCGCAGTTCCTGCATGATCAGGCAGAAGGCTTGCTCGCTGTCGGTGGTGCCGACGGGGCGGTAAGCGCCATCGAGCACGGGTTGGAATTCCTTCAGGTCGCCGTTGTGGGCGAACACCCAGTAGCGGCCCCACAGCTCGCGCACGAAGGGATGGCAATTCTCCAGCGTGACGACGCCCTGCGTGGCCTTGCGGATATGTGCGATCACGTGCTTCGACTTGATCGGGTAACGCTTGATGAGTTCGGCGATCGGAGAATTGATCGCCGCCTGGTGATCGACGAAATGGCGCACGCCGGCGCCTTCGAAAAAGGCGATGCCCCAGCCGTCATGGTGGGTATCAGTCTGGCCGCCCCGCAGGGCGAAGCCGGTAAAGCTGAACACAATGTCGGTCGGGACATTGCAGTTCATTCCGAGGAGTTGGCACATGGACGAAGATTACCATGCGCCCTCCCCCTGCCGCGATGTCAAATCAATGCAACAACACCGGCTGGCTCATCAACACATCATAACTGCCCAAAAATTCGTCAATTTCCTCCATCGTCGGTTCATTGGCAATCAGCTTGTTGACGTCGCGCCGGAAATTTTGCGCGAGCACGCCCGCAATGAAGATTTCGCGCTTGCCGCCTTTGTCGACGATTTCATAGCCCCCGAAACGCAGTGCCTCCAGGTCGCGGTCCGGGCCGAATTCGACGACGCTGTACTGCTCGCTGTTGTAGATGAGATTCATCATGGTTCCTTCACTCCGGGGCGGAACTATAGGGATGGAGTTCCGCGTTCCATCTCGAGATGGGGCTGTACTGGCTGATTTCAAGCAGCCAGGTCGGGACCCAGGCGCAAGAGCGCATCGTAGGGTGCCGCTGTCAGCATGGCGCGCAGGCGGTCGACATGGGTCGCGTCCGCCAGGCTGATAAAGAGCTGCGCCGGGGGACGGCGCAAGAGACGGTTCAATGTAACACGTAAAACAAGATTACCGGCGCAGCATAGACAGCCCGGCGCGATACGATGCACGTCCGGACGCCAGGCGGCGCCGTCACTTTCATCATACACCAGAGGGGAATTTCCGTCGGCCAATCCTTCCAGGATGACGGCGGTGGACTGGCCAGGGACAAGAGCAGCCGCGATCGCGGCTTCGCGATCGGCGGCCCTGGTCCCCGTGACCAGGGTGGTCTGGGTCAAAGCCAATCCTTCAAACCTGGCCTTTTTTCGACAGCTTGCCCGGCTCCACGCCCAGCTGCTTCAGCTTGCGGTACAGGTGAGTGCGCTCCAGGCCCGTTTTCTCGGCCACGCGCGTCATGCTGCCGCCTTCCCGGCCCAGGTGGTGCTCGAAGTACATGCGTTCGAACGCATCGCGCGCCTCGCGTAAGGGCAGGTCGAACGACAGGTTGAACATATGGTTCTCACCGTTCGGCCGCGCCACCGCGACACCGTGCGCGGCGGCCGGCGGTACCGGCGGCACGCCGAAGCTGCCCGGCGTGGGCGCGTGATCGTCCACCGGCGC
>DASWYX010000065.1:0-5407 GCA_036404755.1 Pseudoduganella sp. | reverse complement strand
CATTTGCGGCAGGACTGCCTGCGCCGTGCGGAGGATGCCGAACAGGTTAGTGTCGAAGAGTGCGCTAGCTTCGGCGGTCGAGGTTTCTTCCACTGCCCCGACGATCGTCACACCTGCGTTATTGACCAGAACGTCGATGCGCCCGGCGCGCGCGACGATCTGTCGGAACGCCTGCTTTACGGACGCATCGTTGCGCACATCCATCTCCACAAGTTCAACCCCGGTCAAAGGACTCGTAGCGGCGACGGCCCGCACGGTTCCAAACACGCGGCATCCCCGCTTGGCGAACTGCTCTGCCGTGGCGCGTCCAATACCTGACGACACGCCAGTGACAACGACAACTGTAGCTTTCGACATTTCGATTTCCTTTTTAATGATGACCAAGCCGGCCCGCAATTGGGGCGACATTGCTGTCTGCTTCTCGCTGTTCCGCCTCGGCAGGCTGGATCTTGAACCAGATCGCATACATGGCAGGCAGGAACACCAGCGTGAGAATGGTCCCTGCAAAGGTGCCGCCAATCAGTGTGTAAGCGAGCGTGCCCCAGAACACCGAATGGGTCAGCGGAATGAATGCCAGGATCGCCGCCAGCGCAGTCAGGATCACCGGCCGGGCGCGCTGCACCGTTGCCTCCACAACCGCGTGAAATGGATCGAGTCCAGCCCTTGTGTTGTCATGAATCTGCCCGATCAGGATCAGCGTGTTGCGCATCAGGATGCCTGACAGCGCGATCAGGCCCACCAGCGCATTGATGCCAAACGGCTGCCCGAACAGGATCAGCATTGGCACCACGCCGATCAAGCCCAGAGGACTGGTCAGGAACACCATCACCATCGCGGAAATGGAACGCACCTGGAAGATGATGATGAGCAGGGTAATCGCCAGCATGATCGGGAACAGCGGCAGCATGGCGGTAGTCGCCTTGCCCGATTCCTCAATGGCGCCCGCCTGTTCGATGCGGTAACCGCTCGGCAGCCTGTCGATCAGCGGCTGCAACTGGCGGCTGATGGCTGCAGATACGTCCGGCGGCTGCAGGCCTTCAGCAATATCGCCGCGCACCGTGATCGTCGGCAGCCGGTCGCGCCTGCGCATCACTGGTTCCTCCGCGCGCACTTCGACCTGCCCCACCTGGCTTAGAGGAATACGCTGGCCATTGGCGCCGGTCAGTGTGAAATCACCGATCCTGGCCGGGTCCAGGCGGGCCTCGCCGGCTGAGCGGGCCACCACCTGCACCGTGCGGATGTTCTCGCGCACAGCAGTGATCGGCACACCGGTCAGGAAGAACTGCAATTGCTGCGCCACTGCGCTCGAAGTCAGGCCCATGGCCTGCAGGCGGTCTTGCTGCATGGTGATATGCAGGGATGGCGTGCGGGTTCCCCAATCGCTGTTCACCGTCCGCATCATCGGACTGGCGCCCATCACATGCTGCACATCGGCGGCAATGGTGCGCAGTTTTTCCGGGTCGGCGCCAGTGACGCGATAAGCCACCGGAAATGGCGAGTACGGCCCAAACACAAGCTGTGTGACCCGAACCCGCGCCTCGGGAGCCAGTCCGTCGGCAATCGCCTGGCGCAGGCGCTGTTTCAACGCCTCGCGCTGCCCCTGGTTCTCGGTGCGAACCACGATCTTGGCAAACGATGGATCGGGCAGTTCCGGTCCCATCGCCAGGTAGAAGCGCGGCGCCCCCTGGCCGATGTAGGCCGTGACAATCTTTGCCTCTTCCTGCCTGGCCAGCCAGGCTTCCACCTTTGCCGCGGCGGCGCTGGTGGCGGTGATCGATGTGCCATAAGGCATCTGCACTTCCACCAGGACTTCAGGACGGTCAGAGATCGGGAAGAATTGCTTCTTCACCACCGCCATGCCAAGAACGGCCGCGACAAACAGCCCCACCACCGCGCCCGCCACCAGCCACTTGCGCGCAATCACTCGCGTCAGGAGCTGGCGGAAGCGGTTGTAGCGCGGCGTGGCGTAGAGCGCCTCGTGGCCGCCGGCGACCTTCTCGAAATCGGGCAGCAGCTTGACACCGAGGTAAGGCGTGAACACCACTGCCACCACCCAGGAGGCGATCAGCGCAATGCCGACGATCCAGAACATATTGCTGGTGTACTCGCCGGCGGTAGAACGGGCGAAACCATTGGGCATGAAGCCCACAGCCGTCACCAGCGTGCCGGCCAGCATCGGCGCCGCCGTATGGCTCCAGGCATAGGCCGAGGCGGCGATACGGCTAAAGCCTTCCTCCATCTTCACCACCATCATCTCGATGGCAATGATGGCGTCGTCCACCAGCAAGCCCAGGCCGAGAATGAGCGAACCAAGCGTAATCCGGTCGAAATTCTTGCCGGTTGCCGCCATCACGAGGAACACGGTCGCCAGCGTCAGCGGCACGGCTGCGGCAACGACGATCCCGACCCGCCACCCCATGCTCACGAAGCACACCACCATCACCACCAGCAGTGCGGCGAAGAACTTGAGCATGAATTCGTCGACGGCCGAACCGATATTCACGGCCTGGTCGGTGATCTTGCTCAGCCCCATACCCAGCGGCAGATCGGCATTAATCACGCTCACTTCCTTGTCGAGCGCCTTGCCGAGATCAAGGCCGTTCCAGCCCTCACGCATGACAATACCCAGCAGAAGCGCCGGCTCACCACCGTTGCGGATCATGAAAGTTGCCGGGTCTTCGTAGCCGCGCTTGACCGTGGCGATGTCGGACAGCTTCAGGGTGCGGCCCTGCGCCACCACCGGCGTATCGCGTATTTTCTCCAATTGGTCAAAGGCGCCGTCCAGGCGAACCAGCACTTGCGGGCCCCTGGTTTCCACCGAACCGGCCGGGGTCAGGGCATTCTGGCTCTGCAACGCCGCGAATACATCCTGCGGGCTGACGCCAAGCGTCGCCAGCCGCTCATGCGAGAATTCGAGGTAAATGCGCTCCGCCTGCTCGCCAATGATGTTGACCTTTTTCACGCCCGGAACGCGCAGCAGGCGCTGGCGCAGCGTCTCCGCGTCGCGCACCAGCGTGCGCTGCGGTTCACGCTTCGCCTTCAGGGCAAACAGCGCAAAAGTGACATCCGCATATTCGTCGTTGACCAGCGGGCCGATTACGCCGGGCGGAAGGTTGCTTATCTCGTCGCCGACCTTTTTGCGCGCCTGGTAAAAATCCCCCTGCACCTCGGAAGGCGGCGTACTGTCAAGCAAGGTCAAGGTCGTGAAGGCCAGGCCTGGACGGGTATAGGTCTCGCTACGGTCGTACCAGCGCAATTCCTGCAAGCGCTTCTCGATCTTTTCGGCGACCTGGTCTTGCATTTCCTGCGCCGTGGCGCCCGGCCAGGCGGTAACGATGGTCATCACCTTGACAGTGAAGGCAGGATCTTCCGCTCGCCCCAATTTGAAGAATGCAATGACGCCCGCAAGGGAAATCAGGCAAATCAGGAACAAGGTAATGGAGCGCTCGCGTACCGCCAGCGCTGACAGGTTGAATCGTCCCTCGCTCATGGCTGCCCCACAACGGCTTCAGCGGCATGCTGGCTGGCCACCCGCACCTGGTCGCCTTCATGCAGCAGGTGCGCACCGAGGGCAATGATGCGGTCCCCTGGCTTGAGACTGCCGGCGACACGCGCGCTTTCGTCGTCCATGCGCTGCACCACGACCGGCCGCCAGGAGACCTTGGCAGGTTCGCCCGCCAGCACCCAGACACCCGGCCCCTTGCCGGCATCGAACAGGGAACCAATGGGTACGCGCAGGCCGCCCGCTGCCTGGGAATTCGCTAGCGGAACCTGGATGGTGACTGTGGCGCCCAACGGCGCATTCGCAAGCTCTCCCTCGAGCACATAACGGGCTTCGTACGTGCGCGTCAGCCGGTCGGCGGCGTCGGAAAGCTGCCGCAGGCGAGCTGGCACTGCCAGCTTGTCCTTGCCGAACAGCCTGGCTTGCGCGGGGCTGCCGACGGCCGGCCGCAGGGTTTCCGGCAACTGGATGACCGCTTCGCGCCGCCCGGCGTGCGCCACGCGCACGACGACCTGGCCGGCACTGACGACCTGGCCCGGCTCCGCCAGCGTTTCAACAACCACGCCATCGGCATCTGCCACCAGTTCCGAGTAACGGCTCGCGTTGCGCGCTACTTCCGCCTGGGATTCAGCCGCGCTGAGCTGGGCTTTGGCCGCATCTGCCGCGGCCTTCACCTGATCATAGGCTGATGCCGAGATGGCGCCGGTACCGCGCAAGCCCCGGTAGCGGACCTCATCGTCGGCCGTCTGCCGGGCGCGCGCCCGCGCTGCCGTAACTGTTTCCTGCTGGGCGTTTACAGCCAGCTTCAGGTCGGCCGGATCGATACGCATCAGCGCTTGCCCGCGCTTGACGGCCTGGCCGGTATCTACCAGCCGCTCCAGCACCTTGCCTGCGACGCGAAAACCCAGGTCGCTTTGCACGCGGGCGGCAATCGTCCCGGTGAACGCGCGTGCAGCGGCGACATCGCTCTCGACCCCGGCCACCCGCACCAGCGGAGCGGCAGTACGTGGATCGGATGGCGCTTTCTCGCCGCACGCAGCTAGTGCAAACGGCAAGACGGAAATGACAGACCAATAAATGAGGTTGCGGCGGCGCATAGGAATCCCGATAAGGAAGCAAACAGGATTCCATTTTGGAATTAGTGACCATTTAAGTCAATAGTCACAATCACATTTCGACGTGCTGGACTTGCTTACGGCGACAAGCTCCGGAGCACCAGGCTGGACAATTGAAGCGGCGCCTCCCTGGCGGAGTCCAGGCCATATTGCAAGAGGACCGGATTCAGGTAAGGACGCATGACCAGGTAAATCGCCGTGACGGCCTCGTCGAGCGGCGTCTTGCGCTCGAAATCTTCGGTCTCGCGGCCTTGCCTCACGATGTCCTGCAGGATGGACTGGACCCGTTGCTCGTACATGCGGGTCGACTCCCAATTCTCCGTGGCTGCCGCCGCGGCGATATCGTAAAGTTTGCGATTCTCGAAAAACAATCGCAGGCTCGATTCGACAACAGCCTTGAACATCCGCCGCAGCTTCTCAGGCGGTTTCTCGACGGCGTCGATGGCCGCCCTCACATCCGCCTCGATTTCAGACAGGCACTTCGCACAAATCAGTTCGCCAATCGCCTGCTTGGACTCAAAGAACTTGTAGATGTAAGCCTTGGAAAAGCCAATCGACTTGGCAAGGTCGGAAACGGTGGTCTTTTCATAGCCGTACAAACGGAAATGTTCGCTCGCCGCGGCGACGATCTGGTCACGCACTTCATGGTCGGCCGGACCGCGGGTTGGGCTGGGGGTAACGGTTGCTTTATTCATGACCGACAGCTTACCGCTTGACTCGAATTTGCACAACGAGTGACCATTTCGTGATACAGTCACCACGAGAATTCCCTCCTCAGCGAGTCCGCCAT
>DASWYX010000064.1:0-4737 GCA_036404755.1 Pseudoduganella sp. | reverse complement strand
GAGCCTGCCGCCGGCCGCCCAGCAGGCCGGCCAGCCAGGCCAGCCCGGCGGCGCGCCGGGAGCGGTTCCCGGCACCGTCCAGGGCCCGCCGGCGCAGATGGCGCCCGCCCAGCCGGTGACCACCAACCCGACACGCTGATGCCATGCGCGCGCTGTGCGCCTCCCTGGTACTCTGCCTGCTGGCGCTGCATGGCCCGGCAATGGCGCAGGGGCCGGAGCGCAGCGCGTCCGCGCGCCCGCGCGTCGCCCTCGTGCTCTCCGGCGGCGGCGCCCGCGGTTTCGCCCACGTGGGCGTGCTGCGCGCGCTGCACAAGATGCGCATTCCGGTCGATATCGTGGTCGGCACCAGCATGGGCAGCGTGGTCGGCGGCGCCTTTGCGGCAGGCGCCTCGATCGAGGACCTGGAAAAAATGGCCGCCACCACCGACTGGGACAGTGTGGTGGCCGACCGCCCGGCGCGCGATGCGCTGGCCTTCCGCCGCCGCGATGAAGACATCAACATCCCCTCCCGCATCGAATTTGGCCTGAACAGCCAGGGCGTCACGCTGCCGCCGGCCGCCGCCAGCAATGCCGCGCTGGAAATGGCCCTGCAGCGCATCATCCCGGCCGGCACGCGCAACACGCCCGTGGCCCAGTTGCCGCTGCCCTTCCGCTCCGTCGCCTCCGACCTGCTGACGGGCGAACTGGTGGAGCTGGACGACACGCCCCTGTTCCAGACCATGCGCGCCTCGCTCGCGGTGCCGGGCGTGTTCGCGCCGGTGCGCATCAAGGGCCGCCTGGTGGTCGATGGTGGCCTGGTGCGCAATCTGCCGGTGGACATGGCGCGCGCCATGGGGGCGGACGTCGTCATCGCCGTCAACGTCGGCACGCCGCTGGCGTCGGAGAAGGAACTGGGCAGCGCACTGGGCGTGGCCAACCAGATGCTGCAAATCCTGACCGAGCAGAATGTGCAGCGCTCGATCCGCGAGCTGGGCCCGAATGATGTCCTGATCGCGCCGGACCTGCAGGGCGTGAGCTTCCTCGACTTCAATACCTGGCAGCGCGCCATCGCGGCCGGCGAAGCGGCGGCGGACAAGCTGGCGCCACGGCTCGCCGCGCTGTCGCTGCCGGCGGAGCAATACGCCAGCCTGGAGGCGCATCGCCTGGCCGGCCCCGGTGAGCAGGACCGCCCGAAGCTGCTGGCCAAACTGGAAGTGCAGGGCGCGCAGCACATCAATCCGGAAGTGCTGAAGGCGCAGTCCGGCCTGGAGCCGGGCCAGCCGGTCACGCGCGAGGATGTGCGGCAGGCCGAAGTCGCGCTGTATGGCCGCGGCGACCTGGCGCGGGTGGAAACGGAAGTGCGCGATAAGGAAACGGGGCGCGAGGTCACCATCAACGCCACCGAAGCCGAATGGGCGCGCCACCGCACGCGCGTTGGGCTGGAGCTGGCCAGCGATTTCCGCGACGCGAACGATTTCGCCATCAAGATGATGCACGTGCGTTCCTCGCTGAACAGCTGGGGCGGCGAATTGCGCACGCAGGCGCGGCTGGGCAATATACGGGGCCTCGGCGTGCAGTGGTGGCAGCCGCTGGGCCCCGGCTCGAAATGGTATGTGCTGCCGGCGGTGGAGGCGGGCGCCGTGATATCGGACCTGTACAGCAGCGGCTTGCGCAGGGCGCGCGTGGGCTACGATGCGCGCAGCGCTTCCTTTGCCATCGGCCGCGAATTCGGCAACTGGGGCGACCTGAGCGTCGGCTTCAAGCGGCAGCGCTACACGGCGCGCACGCTGGTGCCCGAGCAGCCCGACGTGCCGGACACGAAGGCCAGCAACCATACGCGCTTCATCAACTTCCGCATCGATACGCTCGATTCGCTGGGCTTCCCCACGCGCGGCATGCTGGTCAACCTGGGCAGCGAAAGTTCGCCGGCCAGCGGCGCCGGCGTTGGCGCGACCCAGGCCAGCGTCGGCGCGCAGGGCCTGTGGGCCTTCCATTACGGCGACTGGGCCGGCCATGTGCTGGGCGAGTGGGCGCGGGCGAAGTCCGGCGCGGCGCCGATCAACCTGGGCGGCTTCCTGCGCCTGTCCGGCACGCACAACGATTCAATCCAGGAGCCGACGGTGGTGCTTACGCGCCTGGTGCTGGCGCGCAAGATCGGCGCGCTGCCCAGCGCCTTCGGCGGCACGCTGCGTGCGGGGTTCTCACTGGAAGCGGGTGGAGGATTCGACCGCAAGGCCGATGCGCTGGGCCGCGCGCTGAAGCAGGCAGGCAGTGTGTTCCTGCAGGTGGAAACGCGCTTCGGACCGCTCTTCCTCGGCGCCGGCGCGACGAAGAACGGCGAGCAGACGGGCTATCTCTTCCTCGGGCCGATCTGGTAGCAGGGTCCGGTCAGGCCGCCTGCCGGCAGCGTGGGCGCGCTGCGCGGCATTAATCGGTGTCCTGATCGCCGCGCAGCTTTTTGGCGATCAGACGCTTGCCTTCCTGGCGTTCGGCTGTGGTGCGGCTCTTGTCGTGCGGGCCGGCGGCACGTGCCTTGGCGAGCTGCGCAAACGGGTTGCGCGGCTTGCTGATGTGCTGCGAGGGCTCGACGCGGAATCGCATCTTCTGCCGGGTTGCCAGTTCCTTGTTTGCCATTACAGTACGTAGCGCGACAAGTCTTCGTTGACGGACAGCGCATCCAGGCGCTGGTTCACATAGGCCGTATCGATGGTGACTTCCTTGTTGCCGTTCTCGGTGGCCGAGTAGGAAATCTCTTCCAGCAGCTTTTCCATCACCGTGTACAGGCGACGCGCGCCGATGTTCTCGGTGCGCTCGTTGACCTGGAAGGCAATCTCCGCCAAGCGGGTGATGCCTTCCGGTGCGAAGATCAATTTTACGCCTTCCGTCGCCAGCAGCGCTTCGTACTGCTTGGTAAGGCAGGCGTCGGTGCTGGTCAGGATGCGTTCGAAGTCGGCGATCGACAGCGATTCCAGTTCCACGCGGATCGGGAAGCGGCCCTGCAGCTCGGGGATCAGGTCCGAAGGCTTGGCCAGATGGAAGGCGCCGGACGCGATGAACAGGATATGGTCGGTGCGGATCATGCCGTACTTGGTGTTCACCGTGGTGCCCTCGACCAGCGGCAGCAGGTCGCGCTGCACGCCGGCGCGCGACACGTCGGCGCCGCCCACTTCGGAGCGGGAGGCGATCTTGTCCACCTCGTCGAGGAAGACGATGCCGTTCTGCTCAACGTTCTGGATGGCTTTCTGCTTCATCTCGTCTTCGTTGACCAGCTTGGCCGCTTCTTCGTCCAGCAGCAGCTTCATGGCTTCCTTGATCTTGATCTTGCGCGCCTTTTTACGGCCGCTGCCCATGCCGGAAAACATGGACTTGATCTGTTCCGTCATTTCTTCCATGCCAGGCGGCGCCATGATTTCCATGGTCGGGCTCTGCTCGGCCAGCTCGATCTCGATTTCCTTGTCATCCAGTTCGCCCTGGCGCAGCCGCTTGCGGAAAGTCTGGCGCGTGGCGTCGTTGGCCGGCGCCTCGGCGGTCTGCGAGGTGCTGAAGCCGAAGTCGCGCGGCGGCGGCAGCAGGATGTCCAGGATGCGGTCTTCAGCCGCATCTTCGGCGCGCGCGCGTACCTTGGCCATCTCCGACTGGCGGGTCTGCTTCACGCCGATATCGATCAGGTCGCGGATGATGGTGTCCACATCGCGGCCGACATAGCCTACTTCGGTGAACTTGGTTGCTTCCACCTTGATGAAGGGCGCATCCGCCAGCTTGGCCAGGCGGCGCGCGATCTCGGTCTTGCCGACGCCGGTGGGGCCGATCATCAGGATGTTCTTGGGCGTGATCTCGTGGCGCAGCGGCTCTTCCACCTGCTGGCGGCGCCAGCGGTTGCGCAGCGCGATCGCCACGGCCTTCTTGGCCTTGCCCTGGCCGACAACGTGCTTGTCGAGTTCCCCGACGATTTCCTGAGGAGTCATGTTCATGGTCTTAGTCCAGGGTTTCGATGATGTGGTTCAGGTTGGTATAGATGCACAGCTCGCCCGCGATGGTCAGCGATTTCTTGACGATGTCGGCCGGCGCCAGGTCGGTGTTCTGCGCCAGGGCCACGGCGGCCGACTGGGCGTAGGAACCGCCCGAGCCGATGGCGCCGACGCCGTTTTCCGGCTCCAGCACGTCGCCATTGCCGGTGATGACCAGCGTCGATTCACTGTCGGCGACCAGCAGCATGGCTTCCAGGCGGCGCAGCACGCGGTCGGTGCGCCAGTCCTTCGCCATTTCCACCGAAGCGCGCAGCAGGTTGCCCTGGTGTTTTTCCAGTTTTGCTTCGAAGCGGTCGAGCAGGGTGAAGGCGTCGGCGGTGCCGCCGGCAAAGCCGCACAGGACCTTGCCCTGGTACAGCTTGCGCACCTTGCGCGCGGTGCCTTTCATGACGACGTTGCCCAGGGTTACCTGGCCGTCGCCCCCCAGCGCCACTTGCTTGCCGCGGCGCACGCACAGAATGGTGGTTCCGTGAAATTGTTCCATAGTTGCCTCATGTAATGACGCGATCGGGCGTCCAGCCGCAAATATGTGGCCGAATGTCGGGAATGCAAGGCGGCGGCCGCTGAGCCGGCGCGGGCGCCGCGACCGCGTGGATTCGCCACCGCGGCGTGGGGCGGATCATGGATCCGCCGTGTGTGCGCCGCTAATAACGGTGGGGGAACAAACGCGCCAAATCCGCATACCCCAGCAGCCGCAGCAGCGCCGCCACCAGGTGATTCACATCGCGGA
>DASWYX010000063.1:0-9774 GCA_036404755.1 Pseudoduganella sp. | reverse complement strand
GGGGCCGGCCGGCAGCTGCGCGGTCACGCCCTGGGCGGCGAGCAGCATGCGCACCTTGCCCAGCTGCGACTCGGGGACCAGCACCTGGCCGCTGTCCGGATGGATGCGGTAGGAAATCTTCTCGGCGTCGAGCACGTTCATCATGTCGGACACGGCGACTTTTTCGCGCGCGCCGAACACGGGCTTATAGCCGCTCTGGTCCTTCCACAGGAACATCAGGACCAGGGCCGTCAGGCCGATGGCCAGCAGCAGCAGGGGATACAGGTTCTTCAGGACGGCCGGATTGACGGCAGGCGCGGCGGTGGCGCCGGAGCGCCAGCGCCCGAAGGCGGACTTGAGGGTGGTGATCACGTCAGGAACTTTCGTGGCTTACAGCGGAAGCTTGATGAGCTCGTCTACAGCGCCCATTACTTTATTACGGACCTGCATCAGCATCGAGAAAGACAGGCTGGCTTCCTGGCTGGCCAGCATGGCGCCCACCAGGTCGTCGCTGCGGCCGGCGTCCACGTCGGCCATCCTGGCGCCGGCTGCAACATCGGCAGCGTTGACGCCGTCCACGGCATCCTTCATCGATTGGGCGAAAGAGAAATGCTGCGGCGCAGCAGTATTGCCGAACTGGGCGGCCGGGGCGATGGTGCCGGCTTGCTGGGCCAGGTCGGCGGCCGCGTTGCTGAGGGAGGCGAGGTCGGCCCTGATCAGGCCTGCGAATTCATTTGCCATTGCTTTCTCCATTTCCGGCCGGGACGTGCAGCTTATCCATGACTTTCAGTTGCATGCTTGCCCAGGAGCCCGCCGGGGCGCGGTGAAATGTTAAATCCAAAGCAAAAGCCTGTCACTTTGAGTATTGGTTTCAGCGCAATGTTGTTATCACTACTAACATTTGCTCTTTTTCAAAAAGTGCTTATTAATCAGATAGTAAGCGCTTTTAACATGAAATTTGCTGCACTCGCGAAATCCCCTGAAGCTTACCCTCTAGCAACTTTCCTGTAAAGTCTTTTTGCAGAAGCGTTGTATTGTTCCGTGGCAATATCATCGAAATTCGGTTATTCTACGGTCCCGAGATCCTCCTGAACGGCGCGGTATTGCGCTAGGATGTAGCGAGGAAGGATGACCATTCGAATGACCATCACCAAGACCACAGTGCGACACGAAGTCCTTGACCCCTCTCTGCTGGGGCGCCCGGTGCATCGCCTGCCTGTTTTTGCAGCGCAGCTAAGGGATGACCTGACCCAGGCCATGCGCCTGAACGTCAACCGCCGCTACTGGGGCAGTTTCCAGGTGGACGAGGTGGAATTCAGCCGTCTGGACGGCAGCGAAGCGCGCACGCGCTGGCTCAATTTCGCCGCGCCTGCCGGCAATATCGCCTTCTCGCTCGAACGCAAAGTGTTGCTGCGCGTACTCAATTTCCGCTACGGCCGCAGCACCAAAACCAGCGAGAATGCGGTGGCCGTGGTGGATGAAAATACCCGCGTCACGGCAACGGAAGAGCGACTTTCTGTGGCGCTGGGGCAACAGTTGGCCGCCACCCTGGCTGGCCGCATCGAATCGAATCTGCCGGCCGGCGCCGCCCATGAAGCGGACGGCGAGCCTATTAAATATGGAGTTGGGACCCATCCGCCGAAAGGCACCTGGGTGGTGACCGTCCACCTCAGCGATGGCGAACTGCAAGGCAAGTGCTGGTTCGCACTCGACAAGAATCTGATGTCCGATGTGCTGCGCGGCGTGTTGCCCGAGCGCGACGCGACGAGGAAGAGTAGCAAGAACCTTGGGCCGCTGGCGGCGCGGCTCCAGGTCGGCCTGAATGGCCGGCTGGTCAGCAAGGAAGTCACCCTGGGCATGCTGTTTGACCTGCGTGTGGGGGATGTGATTCCGGTCAGCCTGCACAGAGCAGATGTATTGCTCGAAGACTCCCGCCTGTTTACAGCCGCGGTTACCGAGCACAAGGGCAAACTCTGCTTAACCTCTTTTGAAGATACCGAATGAATATGATGAATGTGAATCCGAACGGCACCAATGACGCGCTGCTGGAGGATATGGGCGACGAGATGATCATCGATACGGTGAACAGCGACCTGTCCGACCTGCCGCAGGCGCGTGCGCCGCGCCGCGACCTGCCGGCGATGATGCGCAAGATTCCCGTCACCCTGACCCTGGAAGTGGGTTCGGCCCGCCTGTCGCTGGAAGAGCTGATGAACATCGGCCCGGACAGCGTGGTGGAACTCGACGTGCTGGCCGGCGAACCGCTGGTGATCAAGGTGAACGGCACCGCCATCGGCCGCGCCGAAGTGGTGGTCGCCGGTGAAAACTACGGTCTCAAGGTCATCGATCTGGATGGTTTGAACCTGGACATGATGGCGCCATGACTGTGCGCCGTCTGATGCCCGGCCTGCTGGCCGGCGCATTGCTTTTGGGCGCCTGCACGGCCGTGCAGGCGCAGGATCTGCTGGCCGGGGTGGTCCCCGGCGCCAAGACCGAGCTCTCGGTGAAGATGCAGATCCTCATCATCATGACGCTGCTGGGCCTGTTGCCCATCATGGTCATGATGATGACGAGCTTTACCCGATTCGTCATTGTGCTCGCGCTGCTGCGCCAGGCCCTGGGCCTGCAGCAG
This sequence comes from Pseudoduganella sp., assembly GCA_036404755.1. Classification (GTDB taxonomy): domain Bacteria; phylum Pseudomonadota; class Gammaproteobacteria; order Burkholderiales; family Burkholderiaceae_D; genus Rugamonas. Next base: position 7,163 of record DASWYX010000063.1, on the reverse strand, counting down.
GGCCTGCCCAATCGCATCATCACGGGCGTGGCCCTGATCCTGACGCTGCTGGTGATGAAACCGATCGGCGACCAGGTGTGGAAGGATGCCTTCCTGCCGTATGACCAGGACAAGATCGGCCTGCAGGAAGCGCTGAAGATCGCCGAGCGGCCCGTGTCCAAATTCATGCTGGCCCAGACCAGCAAGGCGGCGCTGAAGCAGATCGCCCACCTGGCGGGCGAGGACAATGTCGCCACCCCGGCCGACCATGCCTTCACCGTCAAGCTGGCGGCCTTCGTGCTGTCCGAACTGAAGACGGCCTTCCAGATCGGGGCGCTGCTCTTCATTCCCTTCCTGATCATCGACCTGGTGGTGTCGTCGGTGCTGATGGCGATGGGTATGATGATGCTGTCGCCGCTGGTGATTTCGCTGCCGTTCAAGCTGCTGCTGTTCGTGCTGGTGGATGGCTGGACCCTGACTGTCAACACGCTCGTGACGAGCATACAGGCGTATTAGCATGCTGACCCCGGACGTCGCCGTCGATCTCGTCATCGAGGCGCTGCATATCGTGATGATTCTCGTGATGGTACTGGTAGTGCCGGGCCTCGTCGCGGGCCTGGTCGTGGCCTTCATCCAGGCCGCCACCCAGATCAACGAGCAGACGCTGAGCTTCCTGCCGCGCCTGCTGATCACGCTGCTCGCCATCGTCCTGACCGGGCGCTGGATGACGGGCTATCTCATGGACTATTGTGTGTCCATCTTCACGCGAGCGGCGACACTGGTCGGCTAGGCCATGGAACAGGTCCTCGCCAATTTCGTTCCCCTGCTGAGCGCCTTGTGGTGGCCCTTCGTGCGCGCCATGGCGATGCTGTCGGCCGCGCCCGTGATCGGCGAAGCGATGGTGCCGGTGACGGTGCGCATTCTCGTTTCGCTGGTGCTGGCTATCCTGATGGCGCCAGTGTCCGGCAGCCAGGGCATGGCGATCGAGCCGGTTTCCATGGCGGGCGTGGCGGCCACCGTGGAGCAGGCCGTGATCGGCGGCGTGCTGGGGCTGGCCTTCCATTTTGCGATGTCGGTGATCGCCACGCTGGGCTTTGTCGTCTCCAGCCAGGTGGGCTTCTCGCTGGCGGTGATGAACGATCCGCTGAACGGCACCTCGTCCGACGTGATTTCGGCCCTGCTGGCGATGCTGGCCATCCTGGTCTTCTTCGGCATCGACGGCCACCTCGTCATCACCGGCGTGCTGGGCGCCAGCTTCAAGGCCTGGCCACTGGGCGGCGGCTACGGCCCGCTGCTGCTGCAGACGGTGGCGTGGAACGTGGCCTGGATCTTCTCGGCCGCCATGCTGCTGGCCATTCCCATCGTGTTTTCGACGATGGTGGTGCAACTGGGCTTCGGCTTCCTGAACCGGGTAGCGCCGACGCTGAACCTTTTCGCGCTGGGATTTTCGATGATCACCATTTTCGGCTTGCTGATGCTGGGCCAGGTGGTGCGCTTCATCCCCGCGCATTACATCCGCATGTCGAACCAGGTGCTCGACATGATCCAGCAACAGATGCGGGCGACTGGCCATGGCTGACGATACCGGCGGCGACAAGTCAGAGAAGGCTTCACAACAGAAGCTGAGGAAATCCCGCCAGGAAGGGCAGGTGGTGCGGTCGCGCGACCTGGCGACGGCGATCGGCATCCTCGTCAGCCTGAAACTGTTCGCCTGGCTGCTGCCGACCTATGTGGCCGAATTCCGCGAAATCTTCCACCAGAGCTTCGCGCCGCTGGACAGCGAAGGCGCGATCGACAATATCGTGACCACCGTCTTCCTCAGCGCAGGCCTGCTGCTGCTGAAGATGGTGCTGCCGCTGTTCACCGTGCCGCTGTTCATCGTGCTGGGCGCCATGGTGCCCGGGGGCTGGGTGGCCAGCGCGAAGAACCTGGAGCCGAAATTCGAGCGACTGAACCCGATGAGCAATATCGGCCGCCTGTTCAGCGGCAAGCATGGTTTCGAGCTGGCGATCTCGGTCGGCAAGGCCGCGGTGCTGGCCTGGGTGCTGGTACATGTGGCGCGCGGCGCCGTCAGCGACTACACGCGTCTGCAAGGACTGCCGCTTGGCGATGCCATCGTGCTCGGATCGGGCCAGATGATGGATGGCCTGATGGCCATGGTGGTCGTCTTCATCATCTTCGCCATCATCGACGTGCCGGCCCAGGCCTTCTTCTTTGCAAAGCAGCAGCGCATGAGCAAGCAGGAACTGAAGGAAGAGCACAAGAGCAATGAAGGCCGGCCGGAAGTGCGCCAGCGCATCCGCCAGTTGCAGCGCGCGCTGGCCCAGCGCAGCGCGCGCAAGTCGGTGCCGACGGCGGACGTGGTCATCGTCAACCCGGAGCACTATGCGGTGGCGCTGAAATACGACGAGAAGCGCGCCGAGGCGCCGTTCGTGATCGCCAAAGGCGTGGACGAAATGGCACTGTATATCCGCCAGATCGCCGCCGAGCACCGCGTCGAGGTAATGACTTTGCCGCCGCTGGCGCGCGCGATTTACAATACCAGCCAGGTTAACCAGCAAATCCCCGTGCAGCTGTATCAGGCCGTGTCCATGGTCCTGAACTACGTGCTGCAATTGAAAGCATTCCGCGACGGACGTCGCAAGGCCGAGCCGGCGTTCCCGGACCAGGTTCCAGTACCAACCAGTATGAGTGAGGTTACCCCGTCATGAATTTCCTGACCAGGTTGATCGCAGAGATGCGTCGCCATAAATTCGCCACGCCAGCGTTCCTGCTGACGATCCTGGCGATGATCATCCTGCCATTGCCGCCCATCCTGCTTGACGTCCTGTTCACGTTCAACATCGTCCTGGCGCTGATCGTCATCCTGGTCAGCGTGAACGCCAAGCGGCCGCTGGACTTCTCGGTCTTCCCGACCGTGATTCTTGCGACAACCTTGCTGCGCCTGACACTGAACGTCGCCTCCACCCGCGTGGTGTTGCTGCACGGCCACGAGGGCACGCATGCCGCCGGCCGCGTGATCGAAGCCTTCGGCCAGGTCGTCATCGGCGGTAACTATGTGGTCGGCCTGGTGGTGTTCGTGATCCTGATGATCATCAACTTCGCCGTGGTGACCAAGGGTGCGGAACGTATCTCCGAAGTGTCCGCGCGTTTCACGCTGGACGCCTTGCCCGGCAAGCAGATGGCGATCGACGCCGACCTGAATGCGGGCCTGATCAACCAGGAAAAAGCCACCCAGCGCCGCAAGGAAGTGGCGATGGAAGCGGACTTCTACGGCGCCATGGACGGTGCGGCCAAGTTCGTGCGCGGCGATGCGATCGCGTCCATCCTGATCCTGATCATCAATATCGTCGGCGGCGTAGCGATCGGCGCCCTGATGCAGGACATGAGCTTCGGCGACGCCTTCCGCCAGTATGCGCTGCTGACCATCGGTGACGGCCTGGTTGCGCAGATTCCGGCGCTGCTGCTGTCCGCAGCGGCCGCGATCATCGTGACCCGCGTGTCCGACTCCGGCGACTTCGAGAAGCAGGTGGGCAGCCAGCTGCTGGCGAATCCGAATGTGCTGTTCAGCGCATCAGCCGTGATGGTCATCCTCGGCCTGGTGCCGGGCATGCCGTGGCTGATGTTCCTCACCTTCGCCGGTGTGCTGGCCTATGTGGCCTACCGCATGAACCAGATCCAGGTGGCGCCGCCGCCGGACAACCTGGCCGCCATCGAAGCCGCGCTGCGCGACGAAAAGGCGCCGGAGCTGGAGTGGCATAGCCTGCCGGCCGTGCAGCCGCTGCAGGTGATGCTGGGCTATAAGCTGGTCGGCTTGATCGACAAGGCGCATGGCGAAGTGCTGACCAAGCGCCTGCGCGGCGTGCGCCAGAGCGTATCCGAAGGCATGGGTCTGGTGATTCCCAATATCCACGTGCGCGATGATTTGGGGCTGAAGCCTTCGCAGTACTCCGTTGTGCTGAGCGGCACCGTCGTGGCCCAGTCCGAAGTGTTTGCCGAGCGCCTGATGGCGATTCCGTCGCCGAACGTGTACGGCGATATCGACGGCATTCCCGGCGTGGAGCCGGCCTACGGCATGCCCGTGACGTGGATCGAGCCGAAGGACAAGGCGCACGCGCTGGGCATGGGCTATCAGGTCGTGGAAGCGCCGAGCGCAATCGCCACCCACGTCTCGAAGCTGATTCGCGAATACCTGCCGGAGCTGTTCCGCCACGAAGACGTGCCGGCCATCCTGGAGCGCCTGACTGCCTTGTCGCCCAAGCTGGCGGATGCGCTGGGCAAGGCCCTCACGCACACCCAGTTGCTGCGCGTGTTCCGTGTGCTGCTGGCGGAGAACGTGTCGCTGAAGGATATCGTGCCGATTGCGACCACACTGCTGGATTCGTCCGAGACGACCAAGGACCCGATCCTGCTGGCGGCCGAAGTGCGCTGCGCGCTGCGGCGCCAGATCGTGTCCGGCCTGTTCGGGCAAAAGTCCGAGCTGCTGGCCTTCAACCTGGGCGGCGAGCTGGAAAACATGCTGCTCGGCTCACTGAACCAGGCGCGCCAGACCGGAAAGGTCGTCCTCGACAACTACCCGATCGACCCGCACCTGCTGGCGCAGTTGCAGGTCAATATGCCGGTCGCGCGCGAGCAGATGAAGCAGCAGGCCACACCGCCGCTGCTGCTCGTGCTGCCGCAAATCCGTCCGCTGCTGGCGCGCTACGCCCGCCTGTTCGCGCCGGGGCTGCATGTGCTGTCCTACAACGAAGTGCCAGAGAACCGCGAAGTCTCGATCATCGGCACCGTCGGCTAAATTCGGGCTCAAATTCGGGGTCAAATTCGGGGTCAGCTCTGTCATTTGGACATCCACGCCACACCTTTGATCCAGATCAAAACACCCGCCACAGCGTAACTGCGTGGCGGGTGTTTTCTTTTCGTATGTAAAGATTTGAGAAATCTCAAAGGTGCGTCACTCGTGTCCAAATGACAGAGCTGACCCCGAATTTTGGGTGGGGGAGCGGGCTGGGCGGTGCAGCCAGCTGAAGGCTGCTGTGGCGGCGATGGCGCCGAGGAGTTGGGCGGCGATGTAGGCGGGGGCGTCCGCGGGGCGGATGCCGGCGATGGTGCCGGTCGCCATGCGGGCCAGCGTGAGCGCAGGGTTGGCGAACGAGGAGGAGGCGGTGAACCAGTAGGCGCACGTGATGTAGGCGGCCGCTGCGAAGGGCGCGAGGTCCGACCGCTTGCGCGCGCAGCCGGTGATGACGCCGATCAGGCCGAAGGTGGCGAGGAATTCGCTCAGCCACAGCGGTGCGCCGCTGCGGGCGACGGTGGCGGCGGAGAACGACGGCTCGCCGAACATGAGATGCGCGGCGGCGACGCCGGCGAAGGCGCCGAGCAGTTGCGCTGCGGCGTAGGAAAGGGCCTCGCGCCAGTCGAGCTTGCCTAGCCATGCCTGCGACAGGGTGAGGGCTGGGTTGAAGTGCGCGCCGGAGATGTCGCCGAAGGCCAGGACCAGCGCGAGCAGTCCCGCGCCGGAGGCTATCGAGTTGGCGAGCAGGGCGAGGGCGGCATTGCCGAGGGCCAGGCGATTGGCCATGATGGCGGAACCGACCACCATGGCCAGCAGCAGCGCCGTGCCGAGGGCTTCGGCGCTGAGACGGCGCATCAGCGTCATGCCAGGGCGCGCACGGCGTCCACCGCATCGAGGATCGCTTCGCCGGTCGCCGGGGCGCGCAGCGGCGGGTTGACGCGGTAGCCGCCCACCGACGCGATGGCGTCACGGATGGCGAGGAAGACGGAGAACGGCAGCAGCAGCGGCGGTTCGCCGACCGCCTTCGAGCGGTGGATGCTGTCGAAGGGATTGCGGTTCTTGAACAGGCGCACGTTGAAGTTTTCCGGGCAGTCGGACACGCCCGGAATCTTGTAGGTGGACGGGGCATGCGTCATCAGCTTGCCCTGCGGATTCCACCATAATTCTTCCGTGGTCAGCCAGCCCATGCCCTGGATGAAGGCGCCTTCCACCTGGCCCACGTCGATGGCCGGGTTCAGCGAATTGCCCGCGTCGTAAAGGGCGTCCGCCTTCAGCAGTTTCCATTCGCCGGTCAGCGTATCGACGATCACTTCCGCCACCGCCGCGCCGTAGGCGAAGTAGCCGAAGGGATTGCCGCTCATGGTTTCGCGGTCCCAGCTCAGGCCCGGTGTGGCGTAGAAGCCGTCGGACCACAACTGCACGCGCGCCAGATAGGCTTTCTGCACCAGGTCGGCGAAGGGGACGGCCAGCTCGCCAGCAAACACGGTGCCGTTGGCCAGCACCACCTCGTCCGCCGCGCAGCCGTACGTCCGCGCCGCGAATTCGACCAGGCGCCGGCGCAGCGTGGCCGCGGCGTCCTGCGCAGCCTTGCCGTTCAGGTCCGCGCCGGTCGATGCGGCGGTGGCGGACGTGTTGGCGACCTTGCTGGTATCGGTGGCGCTGGCGCGCACGCGGGACAGCGGAATGCCCAGTTCATGCGCCACCACCTGGCACACCTTGGTATTGATGCCCTGGCCCATTTCCGTGCCGCCGTGGTTCACCAGCACCGAACCGTCGGTGTAGATATGCACCAGCGCGCCGGCCTGGTTGAAGTGCGTGACGTTGAAGGCGATGCCGAACTTCACGGGCGTCAGCGCCAGGCCTTTCTTCAGCACCGGGCTCGTGGCGTTGAAGGCGCGGATGGCTTCGCGGCGGGCGCGGTAGGACGATTCGTTCTCCAGCTGGCCCACCAGCTCGTGGATCACGTTGTCCACCACCTTCTGGCCGTACTGCGTGATATTGCGGCCTTCCTCGTCGTTGCGGCCGTAGAAATTCAGCTTGCGCACGTCCAGCGCGTCCTTGCCCAGGTTGCGCGCGATTTCATCGATGATGTACTCGATGGCGATGGCGCCCTGCGGTCCGCCAAAGCCGCGGAAGGCCGTATTGGACTGGGTATTCGTCTTGCCTGCCATGGCGCGGATGTCGCAGTCGCTCAGGTAGTAGGTATTGTCGAAGTGGCAGATGGCGCGCGTGGCGACGGGCGCGGACAGGTCCGCCGAGAAGCCGGCGCGGCTCACCATCTGCACCCTGGCGGCGGTGATCAGGCCCTGGTTGTCGTAGCCGATCTCGTACTCGTAGTAGAAGCAGTGGCGCTTGCCGGTGACCATCATGTCATCATCGCGGTCGGCGCGCA
>DASWYX010000062.1:0-1680 GCA_036404755.1 Pseudoduganella sp. | reverse complement strand
CACGCTGAATGGAGTATCCACGCGGTCCGGCTGCACACCGGCAAAGCAGGACAGTGGAATGGCGACTTGCTGCTTGCCCTTGCCCGCCAGGCGCTGGAACAGCGCGGTGGCGTTGACGGCGCTTTCCTGCATGGCGATCGTCACCTTGCCCTGCGGCGCTGAGGACACGATGGTATCGAAGCGCAGCGCACCGCCATTGGCAATCGCTGCCGGCAATGCCAGCGGCTTCGCGCCTTTCGCCTCGAAGGTGGCCGGCGCGCTCCAGGTCACCAGCTTGGCATCCTGCTGCGTATTGATCTGCGAAGTAGCGACCGCGATGCCCGGCAGGCGGTAGCTCGCATTCAGGTCCGCCCCCAGCGCAGTGCGCTCGCTGCCGCTGCGGATCGCCAGCGGGAAACTGGCGCGGTCGGCCTGGCTGTGTACCGGATAGCTGTTGCTCGTGCCGCAGCCACCCGGCGCATATGACGCATCCAGCTTGCCCAGTTTCGAGCGCTGGCCCGCACGCAGGCCGTAACCGTAGGCGAACAGGGGTGCGTAATCGGCGTCGCCCACATTAAGCGGCGTCTGGCACGCCGACTTCGGCCAGGAGAAGGACAGCTTGCCCCTGAAGTCATGCTTGCCGGCGCCCGCCACCAGCAGGTCGGAGACGCCCTTGCCCTCCGTGCCGGGCAGCCAGGCCGCGATGAAGGTGTCCGACAGATTCAGCAAGTCGTTGACGAACAGCGGCCGTCCGGACAGGAACACCGTCACCACCGGCTTGCCCTTCCCTGCCACCGCCTCCAGCACGGCCAGGTCCTCCGGATAACGGCTGCTGTGGCGCAGCGTGCCGGAAGGGCCGATATCGCCATCGCCTTCCGCATAAGGGCGCTCGCCGATCACCGCCACCACCACATCGAACTTGCCGACGTCGACGTCGCGCGCATCGGCGCTGAAGCTCACATTGCCCTCGCCGGCTGCGGCGCGCAGGCCCGCCAGGATGCTGTCCGCATGCGGGAAGTCGGCATTGGTATTGTCCGTGCCCTGCCAGGTCAGCGACCAGCCGCCGGTCTGGTTGGCCAGGTTGTCCGCGCTCTTGCCGACCACGAGGATTTTCTTGCCGCGCGCCAGCGGCAGCGCCGGGCCTTCATTCTTCAGCAGCACCAGCGATTCGCGCACGGCGCGGCGCGCCAGTTCGCGCGCCTGCAGCGCATCCTCCTTGCCCGCATAGGCGTTCTGCGCCGGCGACTTGCCGAACAGGCCCATGCGCAGCTTGACGCGGATGATGCGGGTGACCGCATCGTCGATACGCGCCATCGGGATCTCGCCGGACTTCACCTGTGCGATCGTGTTCGTGATGAAGGCTTTCCAGTCGTCCGGCACCATGATCATGTCCACGCCGGCATTGATCGACTGCGCGCAGCTGTCGTTGCGGCAGCCCGGCACTTCGCCGATGCCGTTCCAGTCGCTGATCACGAAGCCGTCGAAGCCCATCTTCGTTTTCAGCACATCGGTCAGCATTACACGGCTGCCGTGCATCTTGCCGTAATTGACTCCAGCCGCCTCGTCGTTCCAGCTGTTGAACGATGCCATCACGGTCTGGGCGCCCGCCGCGAGGCCCTTGTAATAGCCGCGTGCATGGATGTTCATCATTTGCTCGGCGGTGGACTTGTTAACGCCGCGGTCCTTGCCCTGGTCCGTGCC
>DASWYX010000061.1:0-29372 GCA_036404755.1 Pseudoduganella sp. | reverse complement strand
AAACGGGCCGGCGGACAAAGCACTTGCTACGCCATGTAATCAATCACGAGGATGCTCAGATACCGCGCAAAAGCTGTATTACCATCCCCCGCATGATACGAATACCGCTTCTCGCCGCGCTGGCCGCCAGCGCCTTCTTCGCGCTGCCAGCATGGGCGGCGGACGTGATCGACCTGTCCGGCGCCTGGCGCTTCGCGCTGGACCGCGAAGACCAGGGCGCAAGCCAGCGCTGGTTTGGACGCACGCTCGATCAGCGTATCCAGCTGCCCGGCATCCTGAACGCCCAGGGATATGGCGATGAGATCAGCACGCAAACGCCGTGGGTACTGTCCCTGTACGACAAGAACTGGAGCCTGCGCGAGGATTACAAGGCCTACACCACGCCCGGCAAGGTCAAGGTGCCATTCCTCAGCCAGCCGCAGCGCCACTACCTCGGCGCCGCCTGGTACCAGCGCGAGATCGACGTGCCTGCCGCTTGGAAGGGCAAGCGCGTGCAACTGTTCATGGAGCGTCCGCGCTGGGGATCGACGGTATGGTTGGACGAGCGCGAAATCGGCAGCGGGCGTAGCCTGGTGGCGGAGCATGCCTATGAACTGGGCCAGCTCACGCCGGGCAGGCACCGCATCTCGGTGCGCGTGGACAGCCGCATGCTGATGAAATACCGTCCGGATGCACACAGCGTGTCCGACTCGCTGGGCATGAGCTGGAACGGCATTATCGGCAAGGTGGAACTGCGCGCGACAACGCCGGTGTATATCGATGATGCGCAAGTCTATCCCCGCGTCGAGGACCGGACCGCGCTGGTTCGCGTGCGCATCGCCAATGCCGGCGGCCGTGCCGGCGCCGGTGCGCTCACGGCGAACGGCAAGCGCGTGCCGGTCACGTGGACGGAGCAGGGCGGCAGCGCCGAATTCCGGGTGCAGTATCCGAAGAACGCGAAAACCTGGGATGAATTCCGGCCGGCGCTGCAGAAGCTATCCCTACGCCTGAATGGCGTGGGCGCGGACGACAGGCGCGAGCTCTCCTTCGGCTTCGTCGAAATCAGGACAGCAGGCATGGACATCCTCGTCAACGGCCGCCCGACTTTCTGGCGCGGCACCCACCACGGCGGCGACTTCCCGTTGACCGGCTACCCGCCAACCGATGTCGCCGACTGGAAGAAGATTTTCCGTATCAACAAGGACTGGGGCATCAACCACGTGCGCTTCCACTCCTTCACGCCGCCGGAAGCCGCGTTCCAGGCGGCGGACGAAGTGGGCATCTACCTGCAGCCGGAGCCGGGCATGTGGAACAACTTCTCCGCGCCAGAAAACGAAACGATGCTGTATGAAGAAACGGATCGCATGATCCGCGCTTACGGCAACCACCCGTCCTTCCTGCTGCTTAGCCCCAGCAACGAGCCATCTGGCCCGTGGAAGCCGATCTTCGACAAATGGATTGCGCATTACCGCGCGATCGATCCGCGGCGCCTCTACACCAACGGCACCGGCCACACCGAGCCTTCCGTGCCGGATGTGGACAAGGGGACCGACTACCTCGCCATCCAGCGCATCGGCCCCAAGCCGCTGCGCAACAAGACCGGCTGGTTCGGCCGCGACTACTCCGCATCGCTGGAGGGCATCAACGTGCCCGTGCTGTCGCATGAAACGGGGCAGTGGGTCGCGTATCCCGACTTCAGCGTGATCGACAAATTTACCGGCTATCTGCGTCCCGGCAATTACGAGATCTTCCGCGACTCCGCGCGAGCCCACGGCGTGCTTGAGAAGAACCGGGAATTCGCGCTGGCGTCCGGCCGCTACCAGTACCTGTGCTACAAGGAGGAAATCGAAGCCATCCTGCGCACGCGCGGCATGAGCGGCTACCAGCTGCTGGACCTGCACGATTATCTCGGCCAGGGCACGGCGCTGGTCGGCCTGCTCGATACTTTCTGGGAGCCGAAGGGTTATGCGACGGCCGAAGAATTCAGGCGCTTCAACGGCGAGACCGTGCCGCTGGCGCGCCTGGCGCGCGCCCCGTGGACCACGCACGATACGCTCGATGTGCCGGTCGAAATCGCACACTATGGCGCCGCACCTCTGACGGCGGCCCGTCCTTACTGGCGCGTGCTGGATACGCAGGGCAGGGCGGTCGCTTCCGGTTCCTTTTCCGCTGCTTCGATCCCGATCGGCAAGAACACGGCACTGGGCCGCATCAGCATGCCGCTGGCGTCGCTGCCTGCGCCGGCACAATACAAGCTCGAAGTCGGCCTGGAAGGCGGGCGCGTGCGCAATGACTGGACCTTCTGGCTCTATCCTTCAGAGGTGGCCGATGCCGCGCCGTCGCAAGTCCTCGTCACGCACTCGTGGGACGAAGCGGAGCAGCGCCTCTCCGCCGGCGGCACGGTGCTCTACATGCCGCACAAGGCAGACCTGGACTGGACCTCGCCGCCGCTGGCCGACGTCCCCGTCTTCTGGAACCGCCTGATGAACCCGGGCTGGGGACGCATGCTCGGCCTGTGGATTGACCGCAAGCATCCCGCGCTGGCAGGCTTCCCGACCGAGTCCAACTTCACCTGGCAGTGGACCGAGCTGGTGGCCGGTGCGCGCGCCATGAACCTCGACCGCTTGCCGCGTGGCCTGCAGCCCATCGTGCAGCCGATCGACGACTGGAACCGCAACTACAAGCTGGGCATGCTGTTCGAAGCCCGCGTGGGCAATGGGCGCCTGATGGTGTCCACCGCGGACCTTGAAAACAAACTGGATGAACGGGTGGTTGCGCGCCAGCTGCGCAAATCCGTGCTCGATTACATGGCTAGTGCCGCCTTCCAGCCATCCGTACAGGTCGCGCCATCCGAATTCCGCGCCTCGCTGTTCGATACGCGCGTGATGAAGAAGCTGGGCGCCAGGGCCAGCGGCTGGCCGGACGCAGCCAACACCATCGATGGCGATCCGAATACCTACTCGCTGGTGAAGCCCGCCGACCCTCGTCCCCAGGCCGAGCTCACCATTGAGTTCGCGCGCTCCGTGCCGTTCGCGGGACTGGTGCTGATGCCGCGCCAGAACCACCGCGACCATGAAGGCGACGTGCGCGAATGGCTGGTGGGGGTCAGCGACGACGGCCAGCAATGGCGCGAAGCCGCGCGCGCGACGCTGGGCTCCACCTTCGACCCGCAAGCCATCCGCTTCGCGCAGCCCGTCACCGCGCGCCACCTGCGCCTTACCGCGCTCTCCGGCTTCGGCGACGACCGCTCCAGCGCCCTGGCCGACGTCGCGGTGCTCTACACCGGCCCCGCGCTACCCGAAGATAGCAGCGCCCTCGAATACAAGCGCTCCAGGTCCTCATCCCCCGACGTTGACGAAGCCGGCATGGACGACCGCCGCCCGGCCAAACGCTGACCGCGAATTCAGTCAGCGGTGGTCACGCGGTCGCGACCTTCGCGCTTGGATGCATAGAGCGCGCTGTCGGCGCGTTCGATGAGGGTGCGCAGGGATTCGCCGTGGCGGTGTTCTGTCACGCCGACGCTTACCGTGACCGTGAGCCCCGCCAGTTCGCCGTCGAACTGCAGGGCGGCACAAGCCTTGCGCATGCGTTCGGCGAATACGGCGCAGGCGGATTGGCCCACGCCGGCAAGGAAGATGAGGAATTCGTCGCCACCCTGCCGCACCGGCACGTCGACCTTGCGCATCTGGACGAGGAATAGGTTTGCCACGCGCTGCAGGACGGTGTCGCCGGCCAGGTGTCCGTAGGTATCGTTGATGGACTTGAACTTGTCGATGTCGAAGGCGAGCACGCCCAGCTTGTCGGACTCGCTGCGTTCGTGCAGCTCGATCATGCGCGTGACGGTATCTTCCATGTAGTAGCGCGTGAACATATTGGTCAACGGGTCGCGCACTGCAAGCTGGTAGTACTTGCTGCGGTCCTGCTGCAGTGCCGCGTTGCCGTCGAGCGCCATGCGCAAGTCGGAGAGGGCGGTCAGCAACTCGTTGTTCTTGGTTTCCAGCTGTTCCTTGTAGCGCTTCTCGGTGGTGACGTCCTGATAGATAGTCACGAAGCCGACCGGCTCTCCGCCAGGGCCGGTGATGGGGCGGCCCATGATTTCCAGCACCACGCCGTCGGCGCGCGTGCGCACGAAGTGGTGGGGTTCGAATTTCAGCGCAAGCGCAATGCGCTGGCTCACCTGCTGCTCGGTGTCGCCGGGACCATAGTCGCCGCGGCGGGCAATGAAGCGGAAAAGGTCCGCCATCGCCACGCCGGGGCGCATCAGCTCATCCGGGAAGTCCTGTACCGCGCAGAAGGCGCGGTTCCAGAAGCGGACGGAGAGCTGGCGGTCGATCAGCGTTATGCCTACGGGGACATACTGTAGTGCTGATGCCAGTTCGGGAGCGCCCAGGCTCCCGGAGTCGTCGTGCGTGGAGTTCATGGCGCCCTTCGATAACAGGTGGAACGAACCGGACGGCTTGGCCCATTCTAGCATCGAAGCATGGGGTTTATGTCAACACCGCGCATGCACGGCGGATCAATGATCCGCCCTGCGCGCCAACGGTATATCGATGGCCCGATCGGTCACGCGGCGCTGGTCCGGCGTCTGGCCACGCCCCCAACCACCGCCAGCCCCGCGATCAGCATCGCGTAGCTGTACGGTTCCGGCACGGCCGTGGTCACGGCTAGCTCGTACCAGTCGGCGCTTCCATACGCGTCGCCCAGGATGCGCACATCATCCTCGAAGCCCCCAAAGCGTGTGAACGACAGATTGCCGGCGTCGTCTGCGCCGCGGCGATGCACGATAGCCGGGGTGAGCGGCCTGTTGTCCGGGAATTGAGCGGCATCGACATGGAAATTGAGAGTGGTCAGATACTTGTAGCCGTCGTAGCCATAGAACAGGTTTTGGGAGTAAACCTTGCTGGAATTGTCCCCTGCGAAATTCAGGATCATTGATCCGTCAGTGGTGAAGCTGAGGGTGGAACCGTTGTAGGTCAAAGCGATGTCCAGCTTTGCGTTGTAGATGAATATATAGGTCTGGTCGCCGCCGCCGTACACGTTTGCGGGGTCGAAGTCGCTCCTGACTTCAAGCGTGTAAGGGCCGGTTCCGCTTCCGTACAGGCCGTAGAAGTCCTGCAGGGTGCCGCCTGAACGGCTGTTGATGCTGTCGGCGTGGGCGACCTGCATGAGCAGGCTGGCGGCAAGGGCAACAAATAAAGTACGCACATGCACCTCCGGATCGGGTGCGTAAAGTATACAGAGCCGCTTGCGCAACGGCGCACATTACAGCGTTTAGAATAGTAGCTTCAGCTTCCTAAGGAGCCTGCCATGTCTGTCGATATGCTGAAGTCCCTGTTCGCCTTCAAGCGCTGGTCCAACAAGGAGCTGTTCGATACGCTGGCCGGCCTGCCCGCTGCCGCTGAGCTGACGCCGATGTTGCGCAGCCTGGGGCATATCTACGTGACCGACCGCATCTTCCGCGCCCACCTCTCGGACGAACCGCACGCTTTCTCTTCACCGCACTTGCAGCAGATTCCGTCGCTGGCAGAGCTGCGCCGCGATGTGGAAGAAACGGACGAGTGGTATCTGCAATACGTGTCCGCCCTGAAGCCGGAGCAGCTGGAGGAAAAAATCCACTTCCGCTTTACGGATGGCGACATGGGCACGATGTCGCGCGAAGAGATCCTGCAGCACATCACAACGCACGGCTGCTACCACCGCGGCAATGTGGGGCAGATGCTGCGCGACCGGGGCGTGCCCCCGCCGCGCGACCTGTTGACACGTTTCCTGCACCAGCTGGAGCCGGCGCGGCGCGCTTGATGCGTCAGGCGGCGGCCCCCGCCGGAACCACGCGGCGCCGTGCACGCACCTGCAGCCATGCCACGACGAGGAAGCCGAGGAAGAGCAGGCCGGCGGCCGCCTTCAGCCAGGGCTCGTCCGGGCTGGAGGCCAGCGGCGCACCGGCCGGCAACCGCAGCGAAGTCTCGGTGATGCCCGGAATAAGGTGGAAGTAGAAGGTGAGGGACAGCGCCACCGTCTCGACTGCGCCTGAGCGCGCGCCAAACTTGCCGCTTGCCCCGGCCCAGGCTACGCCCAGCACCAGCAGCGTAACGACGCCCAGCGCGTGCGCTTCGTTAAAGCCGCCGCGGTTGAAGATGCCGAAGCCGGTGAGGACGGTGATGGCCGTGGCCCATATGTAAACCTTGCCGGTAACGCTGTTCCAGGCATTCGCGCCGGAGCGGAAAAGGGCGGTGATGCCGGCTGCAAGTGCTATGAGGCTGATAGCGGTGTGCGCGGCGCCGAGAGGGCTGAGTCCTAGCATGATGTTCTCCATGGTGGAAAGCGCCGGCCAGTCCGGCGCGCATGGAATTCATGTTAGTCGTCATTTTTCACCGGCAGAAGGCCGAAAACCGCAATGATGCATTGCAGTTTTGCGGAGGCATCAGGTGCTGGCGCGGTGGATGAGCTGGAAGCCGGTGTCGGTGACGGCGGGCACGTCGTCGTTGTCTTGCGGGTTGAGACGCTGCAGGATCGCCTTCGCCGCCAGCGTGCCGATCATCTCCCCATCCACGCGCACCGTGGAGAGAGGCGGGCTTACATGGGCCGCGAAATTCTGGTCGCCGAAGCCGATGACCGCCAACTGCTGCGGCACCTGCAGCCCGCGCGAGGCAGCTTCAATCAGCACGCCATGGGCCAGCGTGTCCGAACTCGCCACGATCACATCGATATCCGGATGGGCGCCCAGCAGCCGCGCCGTTCCCTCACGCCCCCGCTGCAAAGTCGCCGCACCGGGCATGATTTCGCTCGCCACCACGGACAGGCCATGCTTCGCCAGCGCCACCTGCAAGCCCTGGCGGCGGCGCGCGGCGCGGCCGTCGTCCATAGACAGAATGGCGATGCGGCGATAGCCGCGTTCTATCAGGTGGCTGGCCACGGCGCGTCCCACTTCCTCGTGAGAGAAGCCGATCACCATATCGATGGGCGCCGGGGTCATGTCCCAGGTTTCCACGACGGGGATGCCGGACTTTTGCAGCCGGTTGCGGGTGCTGTCCGTATGCAGGGTGCCGGTAAGGATCACGCCATCGGGACGGCGGCTCAGGATCGTCTCCACCAGCAGCTCTTCGCGCCAGGTTTCATAGCCGGAGAGGCCAAGCAGCACCTGGTAGCCGGCGGCGGTGAGCGTATCGCTGGCCGCCTGCACCATGTCCGCAAAGATCGGGTTCGCCACATTGGGCATCACCACCGAAACCAGTTTGCTGCGGCTCATCGCGAGCGCGCCGGCCAGCATATTCTTGATGTAACCCGTTTCCTCAATCGCGGCCTGCACCTTCGCCAGCGTGTTGGGCCGCACCAGCTGCGGCTGATTCAAAGCGCGCGACACGGTAATCGGCGACACGCCCGCAACGCGGGCCACGTCGATCAGCGTGGCCCCGCTGACGGGGAGGTCGCCACTATCGGTCTTGAGGAGACGCAATTCTGGTTTCTTTGGTTTCATGCGCAGATTGTAACCTGAGCTCGGAGGCCAGCCTACTCCCGCGCCGCCGGTCTGCGACACCGGCCCGGCTTCGTGCCCACGCCCCTCATTTTCGCCCACACGCAGGTCGCACCGGATGGCCACCAGGCATCGCCGCCGCCGTGCCCCTTCCGCGCTACGGGACCACGCGCACGTGATGCGTGCCTCACCCACCGCCTCCACGCCGCCGACGTAGCAGCCCACCTGTCCCATGACCATTGCGAGCGCCTTGCTTGCCTCGGAGTCACTGATGGCCCAGATTACCGTCTTAAAAAATGATAGCGTCTATCAAAATGCGGTGACGAGCAATATAGCCGCATTTGCCGGGATTTCTCTGGCAGATGTTGCACAACGCAAGATACGTAGGTATCATTGGAAGCATTAAAATGCGCATTAAAGAACATTTTCAATCATTCTCGGAGCGAGATAGTCATGAATTCCACACCCACTGTCGTAGCGCTGCGCGTGATCCCCGTCGCCGGCCGTGACTCCATGCTGCTGAACCTGAGCGGCGCCCACGGCCCTTACTTCATCCGCAACTTGGTGATCCTGACGGACAGCAGCGGTAATACCGGCGTGGGCGAGGTACCGGGCGGCGAAGCGATCCGCCAGACGCTGGAGGATGCGCGCTCGCTGGTCGTGGGCCAGTCCATCGGCAATTACCAGGCCGTGCTGAACGCCATGCGCGCCGCCTTCGCCAATCGCGACTCCGGCGGCCGCGGTCTGCAGACCTTCGACTTGCGCATTGCGATTCACGCCGTCACCGCAATGGAATCGGCGCTGCTCGACCTGCTGGGCAAATTCCTCGGCGTGCCGGTGTGCGCCCTGCTCGGCGAAGGCCAGCAGCGTACGGAAGTGGAGATGCTGGGTTATCTGTTCTACGTGGGTGACCGCAATGTCACGAAGGACCTGCCATATGACAGCGCGCCGGAAGAGAAGGACGACTGGCTGCGTCTGCGTCACGAGAAAGCCGTAACGCCGGAAGCGGTGGTGCGACTGGCTGAAGCTGCCCGCGCGCGCTATGGCTTCAACGACTTCAAGCTGAAGGGCGGCGTGTTCCGCGGCGAAGAGGAAATCGAGGCCGTCACCGCGCTGGCCGAGCGCTTCCCGGACGCGCGCATCACGCTGGACCCGAACGGCGCCTGGAGCCTGGAAGAAGCGATCCGCCTGTGCCGCGACCAGCATCACGTGCTGGCGTATGCGGAAGACCCATGCGGCGCGGAGAACGGTTACTCGGGCCGCGAAGTGATGGCCGAATTCCGCCGCGCAACCGGCCTGCCGACGGCCACCAATATGATCGCGACCGACTGGCGCCAGATGGGCCATGCGATCTCGCTGCAGTCCGTGGACATCCCGCTGGCCGATCCTCACTTCTGGACCATGCAGGGTTCCGTGCGCGTGGCGCAGATGTGCCGCGACTGGGGCCTGACCTGGGGCTCGCACTCGAACAACCACTTCGACGTGTCGCTGGCAATGTTCACCCAGGTGGCCGCCGCCGCACCGGGCAAGATCACCGCAATCGACACTCACTGGATCTGGCAGGATGGCCAGTACCTGACGAAGAACCCAATGCAGATCGTGGGCGGCAAGGTCGCCGTGCCGACGACGCCGGGCCTGGGCGTGGAGCTGGACATGGACGCCGTCGAAGCCGCCCACCAGCGCTACCAGAACATGGGCCTCGGCTCGCGCGACGACGCCGTGGCGATGCAGTACTTCTTCCCCGGCTGGAAGTTCGACAACAAGCGCCCGAGCTTCGTGCGCTAAATCCTGCCGCGGCCGCAGCGCCGCCTCCCCTGTCGCCGCGGCCGCAGCGCCGGTATATCGCCGCGGTGCTGCTGCCATGCCGCCGGGCCGCCGCCGGCGTGTCGCCTCCTGCCGCACCGGGCGAAGCCTCCGTGCCGGCACCGTGCCGCCACCGTGTCGCCGCCAGTGTGCCGCCGCGGCGCCGCCGCCATGCCGCCGTCGTCGTGTCGCCGTCGTCGTGTCGCCATCGTGCCGTCGCCATGTCGTCGCGCCGTCGCCGCATGACTGCCGTCGCCGCGCCACTGCCGCCGCCGCATCGCCGCGTCGCCGCCGCGCCCCTGCCGCCGCGTTGGTGCGCCTCGGGGTGTAGATCGGATCATATGGGGGCGCGTAGCCCCGCCGAATGTGCGTCGCCGCTAGCGCGTCAAAATCTCGCGGGCGAGGCTGTCGAGGAGGGCGAGCATTGCCTTCTGCGTATCGGTCGCCGGCCGCCGCGAAGGCGTAGCTAGCGATAAACGCGACGTCAGCGGAGGATCGCCGATGCGCCGCACGGCAAACCGCTCCGGCTGCGGTGCGGTATTGACCGCGTTGCGAGGCAGGACAGCAACGCCCGCGCCGTCGGCCACCAGCTCCAGGATCGCCGCCACGCCGTCAATCTCCACCGCAATGCGCGGACGCAGCCCCACCTCCAGCATGCGCGACTCCACAAGCATGCGGATCGCATTGGGACGGCTGGGAATCACCAGCGGCATCTCCGCCACCTGCGCCAGCTTCACCTTGCCGGCGGACCGCGGCGCGTCGGCGGAACGCTGAACCAGCAGCAGCTCCTCATCGACCACCGGCTGCAAATCCAGGTCCGGCGACGGATTCGCGTTATACAACATGGCGATATCCAGCCGCCCCGAAATCAGCGATTCCTGCATGGTGGTGGACAAACCCTCGGTAATGGACAACGTCGCATCCGGCAGCTCCCGGCGAAACGCGCGCGTGATCGGCACCGTCAGTATCTTGGCAATGGTCGGCGGCAGCCCAACCGCCACGCTCCCCGCCAGCGACCCGCGCACGCGGGACAATTCCTCGCGCAGCCGTTCCACCTGGTGCAGCACCCCGCGCGAGTGCTCCAGCAGCACCTTGCCCGCCACGGTCAACGTAACGCCGCGGCCATTGCGTACCAAGAGTGTCTGACGCAGCTCCACTTCCAGCAGACGCACATGGCGGCTCAATGCCGGCTGGGCGATATCCAGCAGGGTGGCGGCGCGGCTGAAACTACCGAGTTCCGCCACGCGCACGAAATAGCTGAGCTGTTTGAGATCCATCCGACTGAACGAAAAGTTGAGGACGGATTGGATGATATAACAAAATGCGATAACAGCTAGAAGCGCCGCCCTCTGGGACATCCCGGCTGCAGGGCGCAGAATCAAGACCATGCAAAAACCTCTCAAAACCCTGTTCATGCGCGGCGGCACCTCCCGCGGACCCTTCTTCCTGGAGTCCGACCTGCCCGCCGATACCGCAACCCGCGACCGCGTGCTGCTGGCGGTGATGGGATCGCCCGATCCACGCCAGATCGACGGCCTGGGCGGCGCCCACCCGCTGACCAGCAAAGTCGGCATCGTGCGCAAGAGCACCGTGCCCGGCGTGGACCTGGACTTCCTGTTCGCCCAGCTGCAGCCGAACAAGGACACCGTGGACACCACGCCGAACTGCGGCAATATGCTGGCCGCCGTCGTGCCGTTCGCGCTGGAGACCGGCCTCGTGCCCCCGCAGGGCGATACCACCACCCTGCGCGTGCTGACCCTGAACACCGATATGCAGTGCGATATCACGGTGCAGACGCCCGGCGGCCAGGTAAGCTATGAAGGCGAGGCCCGCATTGACGGCGTGCCCGGCACCTCCGCCCCGATCACCATCAACTTCCTGGACACCGAAGGCTCCGTCTGTTCCAGCCTGCTGCCGACCGGGAATGTGCGCGACGAAATCGACGGCATTGAAGTGACCTGCATCGACAACGGCATGCCGCTGGTGTTGTTCCGCGCGGAACCCGTGGGCCGCACCGGCTACGAAAGCGTGGACGCAATGAATGCGGACACCGAACTGAAAGCCCGCATCGAACGCCTGCGTATCGCCTGCGGTCACGCCATGGGCCTGGGCGACGTCACCAGCAAGAACTTCCCGAAGATGACGCTGATCGCCCCGCCGCGCGACGGCGGCAACCTGTGCACGCGCAGCTTCATCCCCCACGTCTGCCATGACGCGATTGGCGTGCTGGCCGCAGTCACCGTGGCCACGGCCTGCGTGCTGCCGGGCACCGTGGCCGAAGGCGTGGCCGTGGTGCCACACGGCCAGCGCCGCACGATTTCGGTCGAGCATCCGACCGGTGAATTCAGCGTGGAGCTGGAAACCGACCCCGAACGCCCGGGCAAGGTCACGCGCGCCGCGCTGCTGCGCACCGCAAGGCTGATCATGCGCGGCGAAGTGATGGTGCCCGCCGCGGCCTGGCGATAAAAACAAAGAGACGGAGGAGACAAGATGGACAATCAGCGCGCATTAGACGTGCAGGAGTTTCTGGACCAGCAGCCGTTTTCAGCCTACCAATGGCTGGTGTTCGCGCTCTGTTTTGCGGTGGTGCTGCTGGATGGTTTCGACACGGCCGCCATTGGCTATATCGCCCCTTCGCTGATGGCGGAGTGGGGCCTGAGCAAGCCGCAACTGGCGCCCGTGCTGAGCGCGGCGCTGTTTGGGCTCACCTGCGGCGCGCTGACGGCCGGTCCGCTGGCGGACCGCTTCGGCCGCAAGCGCCCGCTGGCCGCTTCCGTGCTGCTGTTCGCGGTCGCCAGCCTGATTGCCGCCCAGGCGCAATCGCTGGAGCAGCTCACCATCTTCCGCTTCATTACCGGAATCGGCCTCGGCGCCGCGATGCCGAATGCCGTGACCCTGATGAGCGAATACAGCCCCCGTGCGCGTCGCGCCATGCTCACCAACGCCATGTTCTGCGGCTTCCCGCTGGGCGCCGCGCTGGGTGGCTTCCTCGCGGCATGGATGATTCCTCACTGGGGCTGGCGCAGCATCCTGCTGGCCGGCGGCATCGTGCCGCTGGTGCTGGCCGTGGCGCTGCTGGCCAGCCTGCCCGAGTCCGTGCGCTTCATGGTGGCGCGCGCCTGGCCCGCTGAGCAGATCAGGCACGTGCTGTCGCGCATCGGCAGCATCGCCAGCTTCCAGTCCTTCTACCTGGCGGAGTCGCGCGGCGCTGAAGACAGGCAGGGCGGCGTGAGCGTGATCTTCTCGCGCCGCTACGCCTTCGGCACCGTCATGCTGTGGCTGACCTATTTCATGGGCCTCGTCATCTTCTACGCGCTGGTGAACTGGATGCCCATCCTGTTCAAGGAAGCTGGCCTGGCGCCGAAGAATGCAACCATGATCGCTGCGCTGTTCCCGCTGGGCGGCGTCGGCGCCGTGGCCTTCGGCTGGCTGATGGACCGCTATAACCCGGACAAGGTCATTGCCATCGGCTTCGCGCTCACCGCCGTGGCCATCTTCGCCATTGGCCAGGTGGCCGGCGAGCTGAGTGTGCTGGTGGTCGTTGTGCTGGTCGCCGGCACGCTGATGAACACGTCCCAATCCTCGCTGCCGGCGCTGGCCGCGCAGTATTACCCGACCTCGGCCCGCGCCACCGGCGTGGCCTGGATGCTGGGGGCAGGGCGCGTTGGCGGCATCGCCGGCTCCTTCTTCGTCGCCCAGCTGGCCGCCATGCAGCTTGGCTTCAGCGTCATCCTCGCTGTTCTGGCCATTCCCGGGCTGCTGGCAGCGGCGGCATTGATCGCAAAACAGAACTTCACCTCCAAAGGCAAACAATGAGCAAGCCATTGATCATCGATATCCACGGCCATTACACCACCGCTCCGAAGGCGCTGGAGGACTGGCGCAACCAGCAGATCGCCGGCATCAAGGACCCTGCGGCCAGGCCGCGCGTGTCCGACCTGCGCATCAGCGACGACGAGCTGCGCGAGACCATCGAAGCCAACCAGCTGCGCCTGATGAAGGAACGCGGCTCGGACCTGACGATCTTCTCGCCGCGCGCCAGCTTCATGGCCCACCATATCGGCGACTTCGAAGTCTCGTCCACCTGGGCCGCCATCTGCAATGAGCTGTGCTACCGCGTGAGCCAGCTCTTTCCGGACCATTTCATCCCGGCCGCCATGCTGCCGCAGTCGCCCGGCGTCGATCCGGCGACCTGCATCCCCGAGCTGGAAAAGTGCGTGAAGGAGTATGGCGCCGTTGCCATCAACCTGAACCCGGACCCGAGCGGCGGCCACTGGAACTCGCCGCCGCTGACCGACCCGCACTGGTTCCCCATTTACGAAAAGATGGTGGAATATGACCTGCCCGCGATGATCCACGTGAGCACCAGCTGCAACAGCTGCTTCCACACCACGGGCGCCCACTACATCAATGCCGACACCACGGCCTTCATGCAATGCCTGACCGGTGACCTGTTCAGCCGCTTCCCTACGCTGAAGTTCATCATCCCGCACGGCGGCGGCGCCGCGCCTTATCACTGGGGCCGTTACCGCGGCCTGGCGCAGGAGATGAAAAAGCCGCTGCTGAAGGACCATCTGCTGAACAACATCTTCTTCGACACCTGCGTCTACCACCAGCCGGGCATCGACCTGCTGACCAAAGTGATCCCGGTCGAGAACGTGCTGTTCGCCTCCGAAATGATCGGCGCCGTGCGCGGCATCGATCCGGAAACCGGCAACTACTACGACGACACCAAACGCTATATCGACTCCGCCGCCCTGAGCGACGAGGACCGGTTCAAGATCTTCGAAGGCAATGCGCGCCGCGTGTACCCGCGCCTGGACGCCGCCCTGAAACAGAAAGGACGCTGAATATGACCCCATCCTACAACCAGCTTGGCATCGTCAAGCGCAATATCGAGCGCGCCGACGGCGCCGTGGCCGAAAAGCTGGGCCAGCTGGGCAGCGCCACCGTGCACGAGGCGATGGGCCGCATGGGCCTGATGAAGCCTTATATGCGTCCGATCTACGCCGGCGCCTCGGTTGGCGGCACTGCCGTCACCGTGCTGCTGCACCCTGGCGACAACTGGATGATGCACGTGGCGGCGGAACAGATCCAGCCGGGCGACATCGTGGTGGCAGCGATCACGGCGGAATGCACGGACGGCTACTTCGGCGACCTGCTGGCCACCAGCTTCATGGCGCGCGGCGCCAAGGCCCTGATCATCGACGCCGGCGTGCGCGATGTGCGGGTGCTGACGGAGATGGGCTTCCCCGTTTGGAGTAAGTGCATCAGCGCCAAGGGCACGATCAAGGCAACCATCGGCTCGGTGAACATCCCCGTACTGTGCGCCGGCGCCCTGGTCAACCCGGGCGATGTGGTCGTGGCGGATGACGACGGCGTGGCCGTGGTGCCGGCTGCCGATGCGGCCCGCGTGCTGGAGGTGGCGGTCAAGCGCGAGGCCCTGGAAGGCGAGAAGCGCGCCAGACTGGCTTCCGGCGTGCTGGGCCTGGACATGTACAACATGCGCGGCCCGCTGGCCGAAGCAGGGCTGAAGTATGTCGACTGATTCGAAAGCCTGGCGCATCGGCCTGGTCGGATACGGTGAAGTCGGCCGCATCCTGGCCGAGGACTTGCGCGCCCGGGGTCTCGAAGTCGCAGCCTACGACCTGCGGCAGGACAGCGCCGCCGGCGCCGCCATGCGCGAACATGCGGAGCGCCACGGGGTTGCGCTGGCCGCCGGTCACGCCGCGCTGGCCGATCGCGCGGACCTGATCGTTTCGGCCGTCACCGCGAGCCAGACCGAGGCCGTGGCGCAAGCCGTGGCAGCGGGCGTGCGTCGCGGTGCCGCATTCCTGGACTTCAATTCCGCTTCGCCTAACGCCAAGCAGCGCGCCGCCGCGTCGATCGAAGCGGCGGGCGGCCGCTATGTGGAAGGCGCCGTGATGACGTCCGTGCCGCCATACCGCATCGCCGTGCCCCTCCTGCTGGGCGGCCCGCATGGGGCGGACGTGCTGCCGCAGTTGAACGCCATCGGCTTCAAGGCGCAGCACGCGTCCGACAAGCTGGGCGTGGCCTCGGCCACCAAGATGTGCCGCAGCGTGATGATCAAGGGCCTGGAAGCGCTGGTCATCGAAAGCTTCAGCACCGCCCGAGCGTATGGTGTGGAGGACGCCGTGATCGCCTCGCTGTACGAAACCTTCCCCGGCATGGACTGGGAAAAGCAGGGCAGCTACTTCTTCCAGCGCGTGATCGAGCATGGCCGCCGCCGCGCCGAGGAATTGCGCGAAGTGGCCAATACCGTGCGCGACGCGGGCCTGGAGCCGCACGCTTCAACTGCCATCGCCAACCGCCAGGACTGGGTCGCCGACCTGGCCGACGAAGGCCTCTTCGGTGCACGCGGCACGCCGCGATTCGCCCGCAGCGCCGACTGGCGCGATGAAGCGGACCGATTACTCAAACATGTGAAAGCCCATCGTGAAACAGGAATCCCCATTCACCAAAACGCCCGGCTGGCTGGACTGGTACGAAGCCCCGGCCCGCCCCGAATTCAAGGTGCCGGCAAGCGCCGTCGATGCCCACTGCCACGTGTTCGGCCCTGGCCACGAATTCCCCTTCGCGCCAGAGCGCAAGTACACCCCCTGCGACGCCAGCAAGGCCCAGTTGTTCGCCCTGCGCGACCACCTCGGCTTCAGCCGCAATGTGATCGTGCAGGCCACGTGCCACGGCGCCGACAACCGCGCCATGGTCGATGCCTGCCTGTCCTCCGGCGGCAAGGCGCGCGGCGTGGCCACCGTGCGCCGCAGCGTCACCGATGAAGAACTGCAGGCGCTGCACAACGCTGGCGTGCGCGGCGTGCGCTTCAATTTCGTCAAGCGCCTGGTCGATTTCACGCCGCGCGATGAGCTGATGGAAATCGCCGGCCGCGTGGCGAAGTTGGGCTGGCACGTGGTCATTTATTTCGAGGCGGTGGACCTGCCGGAACTGTGGGACTTCTTCACGTCGCTGCCGACCACCGTCGTGGTGGACCACATGGGCCGCCCGGATGTGAGCAAGGATATCGACGGCCCGGAATTCCAGTTGTTCCTGAAGTTTATGCGCGAGAACCCGAACGTGTGGAGCAAGGTTAGCTGCCCGGAACGACTGTCGGTTACCGGTCCGAAAGCGCTCGATGGTGAGCGCATGGCTTACCGCGACGTGATTCCGTTCGCCCGCCGCGTGGTCGAGGAATTCCCTGACCGCGTGCTGTGGGGCACCGACTGGCCGCACCCGAACCTGAAAGACCATATGCCGGACGATGGATTGCTGGTGGACCTGATTCCGCATATCGCCCCAACGGCCGAACTTCAGCATAAACTACTGGTGGAGAACCCAATGCGCCTGTATTGGCCGGAGGAGACGAGTAATGGCGCTCGATAAGCCCTACCTGGATATTCCGGGAACCATCATTTTCGATGCCGAGCAGTCCCGCAAGGGCTACTGGCTCAATCAATTCTGCATGTCGCTGATGAAGGCGGAGAACCGCGAGCGCTTCAAGGCGAACGAGAAAGCCTACCTGGACGAATGGCCGATGACCGAGGAACAGAAACAGGCGGTGCTGGCGCGTGACCTGAACTGGTGCATGCGCACCGGCGGCAATATCTACTTCCTGGCCAAGCTGGGCGCCACGGACGGCAAGAGTTTCCAGCAGATGGCCGGCAGCATGACCGGCATGACGGAAGAGGAATACCGCAATATGATGATCCAGGGAGGCCGCTCGGCCGAGGGCAACCGCCGCATCGGCGAAGACGGCGACGCGCAGGAACACCGCCAGCCGCAGGGGAAGAACTGATATGGCCCGCATTACCGCTTCCGTTTATACCTCCCACGTGCCGGCCGTCGGCGCCGCCATCGACCATGGCAAGACGCAGGAGCCTTACTGGCAACCGCTGTTCGAGGGCTATGAGTATTCCAAGCAGTGGATGAAGGATAACAAGCCGGACGTCATCTTCCTTGTCTATAACGATCATGCCACGGCCTTCAGCCTGGACATGATTCCCACCTTTGCCATCGGCACCGCTGCCAGCTACAAGCCTGCCGACGAAGGCTGGGGCCCGCGTCCCGTGCCGGTGGTGGAAGGGCATTCGGAGCTGGCCTCGCACATCGCACAAAGCGTGATCCAGGACGATTTCGACCTGACCATCGTCAACCGCATGGAAGTGGACCATGGCCTGACCGTGCCGCTTTCCCTGATGTGCGGCCAGCCGCAGGCCTGGCCTTGCCCGGTGATTCCCTTTGCCGTGAACGTGGTGCAGTATCCCGCGCCGTCCGGCCGCCGCTGCTTCCAGCTTGGCCAGGCCATCCGCCGCGCCGTCGAATCCTTCGACGGTGACCTGAAGGTGCAGATCTGGGGCACCGGCGGCATGAGCCACCAGCTTCAGGGCCCGCGCGCTGGCCTGATCAACCGCGAATGGGACAACGCCTTCCTCGACAAGCTGATCGCCGATCCCGAAGCCGCAGCGGCCATTCCGCACATCGACTATGTGCGCGAAGCCGGCTCCGAAGGCATCGAACTGGTGATGTGGCTGATCGCGCGCGGCGCCATGGCGGACGTCAAAGGCGGCCCCGCACCCGTGGTCAAGCACCGTTTCTATCATGTGCCGGCATCAAATACCGCCGTCGGCCATCTGATTATGGAGAATCCTGAATGAAAACCATCAAAGTGGCACTGGCCGGCGCCGGCGCTTTCGGCATCAAGCACCTGGACGCGATCGCGAAAATCGACGGCGTGGAAGTAGTGTCCCTCGTCAGCCGTGACCTGGAAAAGACTGCCGCCGTCGCCAGGCAGTACGGCATCCCGCACGTGACCACGGAGCTGAACGAATCGCTGGCGCTGGCCGAAGTCGATGCGGTGATCCTGTGCACGCCGACCCAGATGCACGCCCAGCAGGCCATCGATTGCCTGAAGGCCGGCAAGCACGTGCAGGTGGAGATTCCGCTGTGCGACGTCTTTGCCGATGGCGAGGCGGTGATTGCCGCCCAGCGCGAGAGCGGCAAGGTTGCCATGTGCGGCCATACGCGCCGCTTCAACCCCAGCCACCAGTGGGTGCACAAAAAGATCGAGGCAGGCGAGTTCAATATCCAGCAGATGGACGTGCAGACCTACTTCTTCCGCCGCACGAACATGAACGCGCTGGGCCAGCCGCGCAGCTGGACCGACCACCTGCTGTGGCACCATGCTGCCCACACCGTCGACCTGTTCGCCTACCAGTGCGGCAGCCCGATCGTGAAGGCCAACGCCGTCCAGGGACCGGTCCACCCGGAACTGGGCATTGCGATGGATATGTCCATCCAGCTGAAGGCCGCCAACGGCGCGATCTGCACGCTGTCGCTGTCCTTCAATAACGATGGTCCGCTGGGTACCTTCTTCCGCTATATCGGCGATACCGGCACGTATATCGCCCGCTACGACGACCTGGTGAACGGCAAGGAAGAAAAGATCGACGTCTCGAAAGTGGACGTGTCGATGAACGGCATCGAGCTGCAGGACCGCGAATTCTTCGCCGCCATCCGCGAAGGCCGCGAGCCGAATGCGAGCGTGGCCCAGGTGCTGCCTTGCTATGCCGTGCTGCACCAGCTGGAACAGCAGCTGAAGGCCGACTGAGATGGAACAGCGCGCGCTCGGTCCCTTCCGCGTCGGCGCCATTGGCCTCGGCTGCATGAATCTTTGCCATGCCTATGGCGAGCCGCTGTCCGAGCCGGAAGCCGAACGCCTGCTGCTCGGCGCCCTGGAACTGGGCGTCGACCATTTCGATACCGCCGCGCTGTATGGCTTCGGCGCCAGCGAGACGCAGGTGGGCCGCGTGCTGGCCCGCCACCGCTCGCGCTTCACCCTGGCCAGCAAGTGCGGCCTGGAGGGAAGGGCCGGCGACGATGGCGTGAAGCGCCGCGTCATCGACGGCCGTCCCGAAGCGATCAGGCGTACTTGCGAGGAAGCCTTGCGCCGCCTGCAAACCGACGTCATCGACCTGTATTACCTGCACCGCTGGGACAAGACCGTGCCCATCGAGGACAGCATGGGCGCAATGGCGGATCTGGTCCGCGAGGGCAAGATCCGCGCAGTCGGCCTGTCCGAAGTGTCGGCCGCCACGCTGCGCCGCGCGCATGCGGTGCATCCGGTCGCTGCCGTGCAGTCCGAGTATTCGCTGTGGTCGCGCAATGCGGAGATTGCGGTGCTGGATGCTTGCCGCGACGTTGGCGCCGCCTTTGTCGCTTTCAGCCCATTGGCGCGTGGCTTCCTGGCCGGCGCGATTCGCGGAGCAGCGGACATGGATTCATGGACCGCCAGGGACCTGCGCCGCGGCATGCCGCGCTTCCAGGGCGGGCACCTTGAAGCCAACCTGCGCTGGCTGCCGGAGTACCTGTCGCTGGCGGCCGAAGCCGACTGCACGCCCGCCCAGCTGGTCCTGGCCTGGCTGCTGCACAAGGCGCCGCATATCCTGCCGATTCCGGGTACCACGAAGCTTGCGCACCTGGAAGAGAACCTGCGCGCGGCGCGCGTATCGCTCTCGCCGGACCTGTTCGCGCGTCTTGAAGCGCTGGTCAACGAGCGCACCGTTTCCGGCCCCCGCTACAGCGCCGCCACCCAGGCGGAAATCGACACCGAGGAATTCCCTACCAGTGCTCCCGGATAAAGCCGCCGGCCGCCTTGAGCGCCGCAGCAGCGGCAGGCAGCCGGCTATGCCAGATATGCCACTTGTGGATCATATGCGGCCAGACCTTCAGCGTTACTTCGACCTTGGCTGTGCCGGCAGCCGCCGCCAGCCGCAGCGAGTCGTCGAGCAGCACCTCTTCGCTGCCGACGTGAATGAGCAGGGGCGCCAGCCCGCGCAGGTCGGCGAATACCGGCGATACGTAGGGATCGCGCGGGTTCGCGCCGTGCAGGTATTGCGAAGCATAGAAGGCCAGGGCCGCCGGCGTGACGACGGGGTCGACGCCGGCCTTGCCGTGCAGGGAAGCGCCGCTCATCGTCATATCGGCCCAGGGCGACATCAGAAAGGCTGAACGGGGCTCGGCGGCGCCGTGCTTGCGGCAGCGGAGCATCAGGGCCAGCGCCAGGCCGCCGCCGGCCGAGTCGCCGGCAATGGCGATTTCGGCGCCGGGCCGGGTGCGGCGCAGCCACTGGTAAGCCGCCAGCGCATCTTCCAGCGCTGCGGGAAACGGTGCTTCCGGCGCCCGCCGGTAGGCCAGCGCGAACACGTCCACTGCCGTTTCCAGGCATAGCTGCCCGGTCAGCATCCTGTATTGCATGGGGGAGTTCAGCACATAGCCGCCGCCGTGCAGGTACAGGATGACGGCATTGCGTTCGCACACGGGAGGGCGGGACCACAGGCCCGGAGGATCGGACACCTCGGCGAACTGCACGCCTTCAGGCAGCGGCAGGCTGTCGTGCAGGGCGTTGGAACAGGCCCGCATCTGCTCCACCGTCGCCGCCGACGGTAGCCTGGCAGTGGCTTGCCGGATAAGGCTGGCGATGGCATCGATTTCCATGCTGGCCTCCCGGCCCTTAAACCTGCAGTGTTCCCGCCTGCTGCCGGAATTCACGCGGCGACATGCCGACTTCGCGCTTGAAGAAACGCGTGAAATAAGCCGGATCGGCAAAGCCCGCCGTGTCGGCGACGACGCTGACCGTCATCGAAGTGTAGACCAGGTTGCGCTTGGCCTCCAGGATCATGCGTTCGTGGATCAGCTCCAGCGCCGAGCGGTCCACCACCTGGCGGCACAGGGAGTTCAGGTGGGCCGCCGTCACGCCCAGCTTGTTCGCATAGAAGGACACCGGCTTGTGCTCCGCGTAGTGCTTCTCGATCAGCGCACAGAAGGCCGGGAAGCATTCGGCGCGGCGGGCGAGGGCGCTTGGCGGCTGCGTCTGCGCGCAACGGCGCGAAACCATCAGCAGGATCACGGACAGCAGCGATTCCACCAGCTGGTTGCGGTGCGGCGCCGCACCGCGGTACTCCGCCTCCAGCGCCTCGAACGCGCCGGGCAGGTAAGCCTCGCCTTCGCCCAGCGTGCACGCCGCGGGACTGCTTAACCCCACCAGTGCATCGCCGGCCTGCGGCGCCAGTTTCTGTATCAGCGGATACGCGAGCGTCACCACGCAGCCCTGCGCATTCTTCTCGAAACGGAAGCCGTGGATGCACATCTGCGGCACCAGCATCAGCTGGCCCGCCACAAGGCGATTGGCGCCGCCGTCGATATGGACTTCGGCACTGCCCGCGGCAAGGTAAAGGATCTGGAACAGGCCGCTGTGGCGGTGCGGCGTGATTTGCCAGTTGTGCGAGGCGCTGCGGGCGGCGATCGATTCGCAGTGCAGCATTTCCGGCGTAGGCCAGGGCGCCTGTTCGCCGAACAGCTTGTAAGTTGGAACGCTGGCTTGTTGCGCGTGCTGCATGTCTTCTCCCTGCCGTAGCTGCATTGTTGCACAAGTGAGAATCTGCGAAAAGTACAAATATTCGCGGAAAAAGTCCATTCCTTTGCAAGGGCCCGCCTCGCACAATGGGGGCATCAATAATCAGGAGACGACGGAATGAAAACGAAAGTAGCCATTATCGGTGCTGGGCCTTCGGGCCTGCTGCTGGGACAGTTGCTGCACAAGCACGGCATCGACAATGTGATCCTGGAAGCGCGCACGCCGGAGTATGTGCTGGGCCGTATCCGCGCCGGGGTGCTGGAGCAGGGCATGGTGGACATGCTGCACGAAGCCGGCGCCGCCGAACGCATGGACCGCGAAGGCCATGTGCATGAAGGCTTCATGCTGTCTTTCAACGGCCGCGAAGAGCGCATCGACCTGAAGGAACTCACCGGCGGCAAGACCGTGATGGTGTACGGCCAGACCGAAGTCACGCGCGACCTGATGGATGCGCGCAGGGAAGCCGGCGCGGTCACGGTCTACGAGGCGGCCGACGTGCAGTTGCACGACTTTTACACGGACCATCCCCGCGTCACCTTCACGAAAGATGGCGAGCCGTGCACGCTGGAATGCGAATACATCGCGGGCTGCGACGGCTTCCACGGCGTATCGCGCAAGTCCGCCCCGGCGGACAGGATCAAGTGTTTCGAGCGCGTGTATCCGTTCGGCTGGCTGGGCGTGCTGTCCCGCACCCGTCCCGTGGCGCCGGAACTGATTTACGCGAACCACGAGCGCGGTTTTGCACTGTGCAGCATGCGCAACGATCACCTGAGCCGCTACTACGTGCAATGCTCGCTGGACGACAAGGTCGAGGACTGGTCCGATGAGCGCTTCTGGAACGAGCTGAAGGCCCGTCTGCCGGAGCATGTGGCTGCACGCCTGGAAACAGGTCCTTCAATCGAGAAAAGCATTGCGCCGCTGCGCAGCTTTGTGGCGGAACCGATGCAGTTTGGTCGCATGTTCCTGGTCGGCGATGCCGCCCATATCGTGCCGCCGACCGGCGCCAAGGGCCTGAACCTGGCGGCCAGCGATGTGCATACGCTGTCCACGGTGTTGCGTAAGCGGTACGAATCCGGCGACGAAAACGTGCTGGGGCAATATTCCGAGCTGGCCCTGCGCCGCATCTGGAAGGCCGAACGCTTCTCCTGGTGGATGACCAGCCTGCTGCACAAGTTCGGCGACGACCCGTTCACCCAGCGCATCCAGCTGGCGGACCTGGATTACTTCACGAATTCTGAAGCAGGGCGCCGAACCATCGCTGAAAATTACGTGGGCCTGCCGTACGAACAAGTGCACTGATACGGTATACAATTGGCGCATCATGGATACGCCAGAATACCAAACCATCTGGGAATACCGCGTGCCTGAAAGCACGCGGGACGTCTTCGCGCGCCAATATGGCCCCGAGGGCAGCTGGGCCCATTTATTTGCCAAGGCCGAAGGTTATCTCGGCACCGAACTGCTGCAGGACGCCGCCGATCCTGCACGCTTCCTCACCATCGACCACTGGGCCAGCCAGGCCGATTTCGATGCCTTCAAATCGCGCTATTCCAGCGAATACGATGCGCTGGACACCCTTTGCGAATCGCTGACCGAGTCCGAAACCCTCATCGGCCGCTTCTATATCACCTGATCCGGTTTCACCCTTCCGCATTATCGGTATCCGATTTGGTGATTTTCGCAATTGCCGGGCCAGTCGCGTGCATAGCAGAATGAGGGTCGAGAAAACGTAAAATGAAAGCATTGCTCAATGGAGACTGAAGACAATGCTGATGCCAAAATCGCATCGAATCGCCCTGCTATTTAACGCCAATAAGATATTCGACCGGGAAGTGCTGGCCGGAATTGCCGCCTATCTGTCGAGCACTCGCAAGTCCTGGGACCTCTTCCTGGAAGAGGACTTCCGCCTGCGCCTGCCCGGCATCGAGAAGTGGCAAGGGGACGGCATCATCGCCGATTTCGACGACCCCGCCGTGGCGGCCGCGCTGGAGCGCAGCTCGATTCCGGTGGTCGCCGTTGGCGGTTCGTATGAGGACGAATCCAACTATCCGGCCGGCGTGCCCTATGTGGCCACCGATAATTTCAAGCTGGTGAGGCTGGCCTATGAACACCTGATCGACGCCGGTCTGCGCCAGTTCGCGCTGTTCAGCCTTCCCGAGGCACGCGGAAACCGCTGGGCGCAGGAGCGCGAGAACGCCTTCCGCCGCCTGATGGAGCGGGACTGCATGGAGGGTCAAATCTACCGCGGCCAGGGCACCAGCGCGCCTTCCTGGGATGAGGCACTGCAGCAGCAGATCGCCTGGCTGCACAGCCTCCCCAAGCCGGTGGGCATCATTGCCGTCACCGATGCGCGCGCCCGCCAGCTGATGCAGGCTTGCCTGATCGCCGGCATCGAAGTGCCGGAGCAGGTCGCGCTGATCGGCATCGACAACGATCCGCTGGCGCGCATGCTGACCCGGATTCCACTGAGCTCCGTGATCCAGGGCGCGCAGGAAATGGGCCGTGCCGCCGCCCACTTGCTGGACCAGGCGATGCACGGCGTGCGCCTGGCGGATACGCGCATCCTGGTGCCGCCGGCCGGCATCAATGTGCTCGCGTCCAGCAAGCATGAACCGGCCAAGCACCCGCATGTGATGCGGGCGCGCCACTTCATCCGCCAGTTCGCCTGCCAGGGCATCAAGACCGAGCAGGTGGCCGATTACGTGGGTATTTCGCGCTCTTCCCTCGAATCGCATTTCCGCCAGGAGCTTGGCTGCAGCGTCCACGACGAGATCCTGCGCCTGCGCCTGGAAGCGGCCACCGCGATCCTGGAGCGCGGCGACTGCAACCTGAACGACGTTGCACTGAGCTGCGGTTTCACGTCCAGCCAGTACATGCATTCCGTATTCAAGCGCGAACTTGGCCTGACGCCGCGCGCCTACCAGGACCGCGCCATGCAGGCAAGGCGCGCCCTGGGCGAAGATTCACCACTTATAAATAACGACAACGATGATGATCAACCAATCGCTAGCCAGCATTCCGACGCGCTCGGAGGATAGGCTCTACACGCTGCGCAATGCCGAAGGCATGAGCGTGACGATCAGCGAACGCGGCGCCGCGCTCGTCTCCTGGCTTGCGCCCGACCGCTATGGGCGCATGGCGGACATCCTCCTCGGCTATCGTGACTCGCAAGGCTATCGCGACAACCAGGCTTACTTCGGCGCCGTGATCGGGCGCTGGGCCAACCGCATCGCGGGCGGCAAATACTTGCTGGACGGCCGCCCGATGCAGGCGCCCGTCAACGACCGCGGCAACCACTTGCACGGCGGGCCGGACGGCTTTCACACGGCGTTGTGGCAGGCCACGCGCTCGCCGACCGGCATTTCGCTGCACCTGGCATCGCCGCACGGCAGCGCGGGCTTTCCCGGCAACCTGGAAGTGCAGGTGCATTACCAGCTGGATGACGATGGCAGCCTGTCCATCGACTACCAGGCGATTTCCGATGCGCCCACGCCCATCAACCTGACCGCCCACCCTTACTTCAACCTGAACGGCGGCAGCGCGGACGTGGGCGACCACATGCTGCAGATCGATGCGGACTATTACATGGAGATCGATCCGAGCGGCATTCCCGTCGGCGTTTCCGGTGTCGGCGGCACGCCGTTCGACTTCCGCCAGCCGGCCGCCATCGGCCCGCGCCTGCGCTGGCCCGATGCCCAGATCCGCAGCGCCGGCGGTTTCGATCACTGCTATTGCGTGAAGGAGCACGTCAAGGGGCGTTCCGGTCCGCTGCGCGAAGTGGCGCGCGTCTACGACCCGGGTTCCGGCCGCCGCCTGCAGGTATCGACCACGGAAGCGGGCCTGCAGTTCTACAGCGGCAATGCGCTGGAAGGCGTGCAGGGACGCGGCGAGGGGCCGTATGCGCGCCACGCGGGCTTCTGCCTGGAAGCGAACGCCTATCCTGACCAGTTGAACAGCGAGCACGCCGCCGCCGTGATCCTGCGTCCCGGCCAAGTGTACCGGCAGACCACCATTTACCGGCTTTCCCTGCAAGGGGACAAAGTGTGAGGCAGCGTTGCGCCGTGTACGGGTCGCGGTGATATAACAATTGAAAACGATTTCAGGAGACAAAGTGATGAGGAAAAACCTGAGTGCGGCCGTTCTGGCGTCTGTGACGATGGCTATGGCCGGAGGGGCCTCCGCGCAGGCTGATTTGCCGCTGTATGGAGGCAAGCCTGCGGACGGCTTGCGCGTGGCGGCCGTGAACCCGGATGCATCGAAACCGCTGGATGGCGCCAGCGTCGCCATCGATACGCCGCGCAATGCGGTGCGCCTTGCCCGCACCGGCCGCAGCGCGGCGGACGATGCGCTGGACCTGAGCTGGAAGGACGCGTGGTATGCGGCGCTGCGCATCGAGGGTAAGCCCGTCGACCTGCGCCCTTATGTGGCGCAAGGCGTGCTGTCGTTTGACCTGAATGTGAAGGACCTGTCCAATGGCGGCCTGTCCGTGCGCATGGATTGCGGCGAACGCTGCGAGCGCAAGGTGCCCCTGCTGCAGACGGCGCGCGCGATGGAAGGGAAGGGTTGGCAGCGTGTGGCGCTGCCGGTGTCCTGCTTCATGCGCGAGGACGACGATTTCAGCGCCGTGACCAGGCCGTTCTCGCTGGACGGCATGGGCAATGGCGAAGTCGAAGTGGCGAACGTGCGCGTCGAGAAGTCCGGCACGCCGACGGCAAGCTGCCCGGATTACCGCACCGTTTCCGTAACGCCCGATACGCTCAACGAATCGTGGTCCATCAGCTGGTGGATGCCGCGCCACTTGGCCAAGCTGGAAGCGAACCGGAAGCTGAAGGCCGAGGGCAAGCGCAGCGAAGTGATCTTCATCGGCGACTCGATCACGGAGGGCTGGGAAAAGGACGGCAAGAATGTCTGGGCGAACAACTACGCGAAGTACAACGCCGTGGCGCTGGGCTTCGGCGGCGACCGCACGGAGAACGTGCTGTGGCGCCTGCAGCATGGCGAAGTCGATGGCACCTCGCCGAAGGTCGTGGTGCTGATGTTCGGCACCAATAACACCGGCCACCGCCAGGAAGCGCCGAAATACACGGCCGCCGGCATCAAGCGCAATATCGACGAACTGCGCGCGCGTCTGCCGGATGCGAAGATCCTGCTGCTGGGGATTTTCCCGCGTGACGAGAAGCCGACCGATTTCCTGCGCCAGATCAACGAAGGCGTAAACGGCATCATCTCCGGCTTTGCGGACAACAAGCATGTCTACTACCTGAACATCAACCAGGCCTTCCTCGACAAGAACGGCGTGCTCTCGCGCGACATCATGCCGGACCTGCTGCATCCGAACGAGAAGGGCTACGCCATCTGGGCCGACGCCATGGCGCCGCAGTTGAACAAGATGCTGCGCGAGTAGGCGCATGAAGCCGATCTTCACGCGCGCTGCGCTGGCCGCAGCGCTGGCCTCCTGCATCTGCGCCGCACCGTTCTTCGCCGCCGCCGGCGGCGCGGCGGGCAGCGTGGCGCCTCGTGCGTCGGTGCCGTACGTTTGGGATAGCGTGGCCATCGGCGGCGGCGGCTTCGTCTCCGCCGTGATCCCCAGCCGCAGCGAGGCCGGCGTCATATACGCGCGCA
Source organism: Pseudoduganella sp. (assembly GCA_036404755.1). Lineage (GTDB taxonomy): Bacteria > Pseudomonadota > Gammaproteobacteria > Burkholderiales > Burkholderiaceae_D > Rugamonas. The sequence continues at coordinate 2,070 of DASWYX010000061.1, read as the reverse complement.
CGGACGTCGGCGGCGCCTACCGCTGGGACAAGTCCGCCGCGCGCTGGGTGCCCATGCTCGACTGGCTCTCCGACGCCGACACCGGCCTGCTCGGCATCGACTCCCTCGCCATCGACCCGCACGACGCAGCAAAGGTCTACCTGCTGGCCGGCATCAGCTACCTGCAGAATGGCCGTACCGCCATCCTGCGGTCGAAAGACTACGGCAAGACCTGGGCGGTCACCGAGACCACCAGCCAGTTCAAGACCCACGGCAACGGCATGGGCCGCAACAACGGCGAGCGCCTGGCCGTCGATCCCGGCAATGGCGATGTGCTGTATGTGGGCACGCGCTGGAACGGCCTTTTCAAAAGCACGGACGCCGGCGCATCGTGGCAGCGCATGCCGGGCCTTGACGTAAGCAGCACGCCCAACGGCGCCGGCATCAGTTTCGTGCTGCCCGATCCCGCCAGCGTGAAGAACGGCGTCGCGCAGCGGCTGTACATTGGCGTCTCGCGCTACGGCTCCGTAGGCCCCAGCTTCTACCGCAGCAACGACGCCGGCGTCACCTTCGCGCCCGTAGCAGGCGCTCCGGCGGCCCTGATGCCCCAGCGCGCCGCCCTGGACGGCGCCGGCAAGCTATACATCACCTATGCCAACGGCGCAGGGCCACATCCGAACAACCGGCAGCCCGAGCCCATGGACCGGGGGCAGATCTGGCAATACGCCATCGACAGCGGCACCTGGAAAAACGTGACGCCGTCCGGCTTCGCAACGCCGTTCAGCGGCATAAGCGTGGACGCGCGCAATCCGCGCCGCCTGGCCGCATCGACCATCAGCACCTATATGCCGCAGGGCGACGGCAAGGGCGACCGCCTGTTCGTCTCCAACGACGGTGGCGAGAACTGGACCGACGTGATTGCGCGCGGCTTCGCCAAGGATTTGCAGGGCGCTTCCTGGATCAAGGGGCACGGCATTCACTGGGCAAGCATCCTCGAATTCGATCCTTTCGATTCGAAGGCGGCGTGGGTCACGTCCGGCAACGGCATCTTCCGCACGGCGGATATCGACGCCACGCCGGCCGTGTGGTCCTTCCACGTGCGCGGACTGGAGGAAACGGTGCCGCTGAATGCGGTCAGCGTGCCTGGCGGGCCGCTGGTGTCGGCGCTTGGCGACATCGATGGCTTCCTGCACGCGGACCCATCGAAGTATTCGCCGATTCAACAGCCGCAGATGGGCACGACTTTCGGTCTGGCGGTGGCTGGCCGCAAGGCGGCTGCGATGGTCCGCGCGGGCAAGGTGATTTACACGACCATTGATGGCGGCGCGCATTGGTCGCTGGCCGGTTCCCTCAAGGGCGAGCAGGGGCAGGTGGCTTTGTCGGCCGACGGCGCGGTGATCCTGCATGCACCGCGCGACCGCCGCGAGGTGTATCGCTCCACCGACGCTGGAGCCAGCTGGACTTCGGTACGCGGTCTAAGTGGCGCCAACCTGCGTCCGGTGGCGGACCCCGTGGCTGCCAATGTTTTCTATGCCTATGACAATGGCGTGATGCAGGTCAGCACCGACGGCGGCGTTTCGTTCGCGCCGCGCGGCCGGCTTGCTGCGGGTGGCTCGCGCGTAATACGCGTGGCGCCGGGCAGGGAAGGGGATGTCTGGGTGCCGCTCTACGGCGGCGGACTGGCTCGCTCCACCGATGGCGGGGCAAGCTTCGTCCCGCTCGCCGGCGTTTCGTACTGCGTTGCGGTGGGCTTCGGCAAGGCGGCGCCGGGTGCTGCTTACCCTGCGGTCTATATCTGGGGCAGCGTCGGCGGCGTGCGCGGCGTGCACCGCTCGGTCGATGGCGGCGCGACCTGGGTCCGCGTCAACGATGACGCGCACCAGTACGGCGGGCCGGGCGACGGCCAATTCATCGTCGGCGACATGAACCGCTTCGGCGTGGTCTACATGAGCACCGCCGGACGCGGCATCGTCTACGGCACGCCGGCGGAGGCCACGCAATGACCAGCCTCCCCCGCCGCACCGCGCTGCTCGCCCTCTCACTCGCCGCGGCCACCACCCCATTCGCGCCATCCTCGGCCGCCCCGCCATC
>DASWYX010000060.1:0-11464 GCA_036404755.1 Pseudoduganella sp. | reverse complement strand
GAATGCGGCCAGCACTGGGAAGCCGGCGCGGTCGCCGTAGCCTGCAAGTGCTGCGCGCGTTTCCTGATCCTGTGCGGGAATATGGACGTGGGCGACATTCCTGCCGGCTGGCTGGCGCCGCTGCCGGAGCAACGCCATGTGGTACGCGTCACCGATGCGGTGGTGGCCTAGAGCATGGACTTCCGCTTTGCCGAGAACTATACCGGCCTTGAAACCTTCGCGCACAAGGGCTCGCTGATCGCCTGGAACAATGGACGCAAAGTACGCACGCCCTATGCCAACTGCGTGCTCGTGATGGCATCGCTGCGCCAGCTCCGTCCCGGTGTGACCGTGGTGCGTTTGGGACAGCTGCCGACCTGATGCAAACGGGGGCGGCGCCAAATGACACGCCGCCCCCGCTCCACCCTGCCCCCCATCCTTCGCCTAGTGCAGGAACTGCAGCCCGATATACATCACCACGCTGCGACGCCCTTTCCTGGGGCCGGCGATATCCCGCCCGGCACTCATGTTCAGCACTTAGCCCTTCTGAAGCAGCTATTTTCCGCCGACAGTCGCTGTGGTCTGCCCGCCGTCGCGCGGCACGCGGCTATGCTCCAGCTCCACGCGGCACTCGAGCTGCGGCAGGCATTGATGCACCACCTTCAGTCCGGCCTGCCACTCATACGGGCCCTCCTGCACGAAGTTGCGGCCGAATTCCGCGTACCAGCCCGTATCCCCGCGCCGGTAACCCGCAATCAGGGGCAGCAGGACGTTGTAGCCGAGCGACTCCAGTCCGCACTTGGCGGTGGACGTTGAGGAATTCCAGGATAGCTGCGGGACGATGGCGAATGCTGTGCCGCGCCCTTCACCTTCCCAGAAGCGCCATTTGGCACCGGTTGAGATATTGCCGAAACCGGTCGCGGCGTTCTCGCTCAACCGGCATAGCGATTCAACGCTTGGATCCAAAGCCCGGGCTGTAACCCAGTAGTTCGCCTGCATGCGCGCCTCGGGTCAACTGTTCGTAGAGATCGTGCTGAAAGGCGCGAACGCCGACTTGCCGCTTGCGACATCGCATTTTGCGATCCTGCCTACGGCACCTCGAGCTTTTCCCTCCTGGCGCAACGCCATTGGATACGATCCTGCAGCAGGTTGACCTCCAACTGTGGAGCTACCTGCAATGGCGCATGCCACGCGCCGGTCGCTGAAGCCGCTTTGAAGGGCACGTGAACAGGCACTTCAGCATTGGAGGTCGGCGAATGTTATGGACGCGCTACTGACCACGCACTGCATGGGGATGCACCGTTACGTGTTCGAGCAGGCAGGTTTCACCGATACCGCGGTCGATACGGTCATGCAGCAGGGCTGGGACGCTGCGAAGTTGCACACCGAGCGCTTCGGAGTATGGCCGGGCTGGAGTATAGAGGCCATACTGGGCGCGGCGTTTGAGCTGCAAATTGCGAGCTTGAGGCGCGTGGTGCATGTGCCAGAGAACAAGTCAGCGGTGGACGCGCCGCTCGAGTAGGCATTGCGATTCCGATCCCCTGCGGACTAGGCATCTGCGGAGCCTGCGTCACCGGCATCCTGGAAGGTGATCCTGAACACCGCAACCACTGCCTATCCCGCGCAAGCCAGGGCGGCGAACGACAGCTTCACGCCCTGCTGTTCCCGTGCCCGCTGCCAGCGCCTGATGCGCAACCGCTGAAAAAAACAGCGCAGGCAACAGATGCCATGCGCCGTCGTCACCGGAGAAACGTTCAGAACCAGACCAGATCGGTAAGACCCCCGATATCCTTGATCTCCGCGTAACCGTAGACGGTGTACCCAGCTCATGGCCACGGTTCACGAAGGCCTTGTTCTTGATGCCCATTTCATGCGCCGACATCAGCTCGTAACGCATGCTGGAGGATACGTGCAGGCAGTCTTCCGGTTGCGCATCTAGCTGATCACTTCCCTGCCATACTTTGCCACGACATGGAAGAGATCGTACACAACTTCCACTTGCGGCTGTGCGCCTTAATTTCCAACTTGTAGGTGGTGGTCATATCGATAGCGACGGCTTCAATGCGCTCGGGCCCGGCAGCTAGAAATTGTTCAAAGAACGTCCGCGCCGTTTCACGGGAGCGTGTCGCCCCGATCTGCCTTCCATCCAAAGACAGGAGAAGCTTACGGAACCACGGAAAAAAGCTCCACGGTCATCTTACGAAGAGCCATAAAAAAGGCGGGCCACAGCCCGCCAAAGACACACACTCTGCTCTCGCTTACTTGATCTCAAAGGCGGCACTGACCTTGGTCTTCTCGTCCGCCAGCGTCACGACCGTCAGCACCTTGCTGCCCTTCGCCACGCCTGCCGCCTTGCCCGTCAGCTTATTATCACCGGCTGGTGCAAGCGCGAATTCCTTTTTCGTGGCGCCGGTCACGACCGTGAATTTGCCGCTCATGCCGGCGCTCGGCAGATCGTCACCGTCGTCCTGCACGTAGAGTTCAACGGCGTCGCCGCGCACGACCAGCTCCAGCCAGGTTTCGCCGACTGCCTGCACAATGCCGCCATGGTTAGGCTGTGGGGTACCGTGGGCGCGCGCCAGATTGCCGGTCAGGGCTGCGGTAACCGCGGCGCCGCTCAGCAGCAGCGCGGTGAGGATACGTTTCATGGTGAATTCTCCTGTTTACTCGGGTGCGTGCGGCAGCACAAAGGACAGCGACGCCAGATGCTCGGTGCGGTTGTATTTCGCCGGCTGCTCGGGTTCAGTTTCGTAGATGGCCACGATCACGTTCAGGCCCTGATTGCGGACTTTGATCGTCACGTGTCCGTCCTTATCGCTCAGCACCGGCGCGCCGTCCGGATCGTTGATAAAGTCGTGCAGGACCTTGGCGCCGGCGATCGGTTTGCCCTTGTACAGTACGCGCAGCTTGATCGGCTCACCCAGCAGCGCAGGCAGCTTGGCTTCGACCGGCACCACCTGCAGCACCTGGTCCGGCAACGGCGCTAGCGGCCCGGACAGCGGCGTACGCAAGTGCACAGCGTACTTCCATGTATGCTCGCTTACTACGGCAGTCGGCACTTCATCCTTGCCCTTCTTGTGCCATTTGCCGTCCGGCGTTTTGCTCCAGGTGCCGTTATCCAGCACTGCTGCGACAACGGCGGGCTGGTTTTCCAGGTTCACCAGTACCAGGCGGCCATCCGGTTCCAGCTTGGTCGGCACGGCCTTGCCGCTAACATCGTAACCGGCCATGCTGGTCACCTGCGGCAGGCGCTTCAGCGAATCCAGGTCATCGGCACCAACGCCGTACAGGAAGGCCAACTGCGTGGCGCGCTGAGCGAACCAGATACCATGGGCCTGCACGCTGCCGGCGGCCATTCCTGCGGCCAGCAAGGCCACAATCGCTATCTTTCTCATTGGTGCTCCTTTCAGAACTTGTAGTTCAGGTTGAGGGTGATCGTGCGTTCCTGGCCGGGAGCGACCCAGACCTGTTGGTAAGAGCTGGCGTAGTAACGCTTATTGAACAGATTGTCCACGTTCAGCGCCAGGCGCAGGTTCTTGCTCGGCGACCAGGACGAGATCAGCTTGAAGGTCGTGTAGGCCGGCAGCTTGAAGTTACTGGTGAAGGCCACGTCTCCTAGGCGGTCGCCAACATAGGTCACGCCGCCGCCCAGCGTCGCCTGCTGGCCGTTAAAGGCGAAGGCCTTGGTCAGCACAATGCTACCGCTCTGGCGCGGCACGTTCGGGAAACGGCTACCGGTAACGATCGTCACGTCACCCTTGGTGACTTTGGCGTCGGTATACGCGTAGGCAAACGCCAGGCGCAGGTCCTTGTAGATTTCGCCGGACACATCCAACTCAACGCCCTTGCTGGCCACTTCGCCCGCCGGGATCGAATAGTCAGTGTTGAGCGGGTTGGTGGTCAATACATTTTCCTTCTCGATCCGATAGACGGCCAGCGTGCCGGTCAGCTTGCCATCCGGCGTCTCCAGCTTCACGCCTGCTTCATAGGACTTGCTGTTTTCAGCCGGGAAGCCCTTGTTGTCGATGCTGATGCCGCTGTTGGGGCGGAAGCCCTTGGATGCGGTGGCGTACAGCGAAATCGTGGGAATCGGCTGGTACACAAGGCCACCACGAGGGCTCGTCGCGCTAAGCGACTGATCGTTGATAGCATTGGTCCGGAAGTTCTGCACAGTCTGCTCGTATTTATCCCAACGCACGCCCAGCAACATCTTCCACTGTTCGGTCAGGTCGATCTGGTCCTGAGCGTAGAAGGCGTGCGACTTCTGGTTTTCCCGTGTATCGATCGACAGCAGCAGCGGATCAGCCTTGCCGCCGTAGACCGGGTTGTAGATGTCGATCGCGTAGGCGTTGGTGGCGCTGGGGTTGCGGCGGGTCTGGATGCGGCGATCCTCGAAGCGGTAGCCATCCACGCCGAACAGCACATTATGCTTGAGAGAGCCCGTTTCAAATTTGCCGAGCACTTCGAAACGGCCGGACTTGTCGGTCGCCTCGAAGTCGCGGTAGCGACGCTGGCGGCGCAGCGTGCGGCCATCGGCCAGCAGGTTGTTTGCCTCGGTGGAGAAGCCGATCAGCGAGCTATCCCGGTAAGAGACGCCAGTTTGCAGCTTCCACTGCTCATTGAACTCATGTTCGACAAAGACCTGGTGCCCCAGCGACTTCACTTCGATTGGGCCGTCAGCCGGCTCGCCGAGGAAGCGCGAGTTCGGGATCAGTCCCAGCACGCCATTCACGGCCACCACACCGCGGTCGAACGGCACGCGCTGCACACTGCGTTCCAGTTCATAGGACACTTTCGTGCTGTCGCCGATCAGCCAGATGAAAGATGGCGAGATGAAGCTGCGACGGGTCTCGATCGTGTCGCGGAAGCTGTCGCCCTTCTCGAAAGCCCCGTTCAGGCGATAGGCCACGTCGTCGGTGATGCCGCCGGTAAGGTCGACCGCCGTGCGGTAGGTATGGAAGCTACCCACCGACAGGTCAATCGCATAGGCCGGCTCGAAGCGCGGCTTCTTGGTGGTGATGTTGACCGTGCCACCTGGCTCGCCGCGGCCGTACAGTGCGGAGGACGGACCTTTCAGCACTTCCACGCTGGCGGTGCTGGCCGAGTCACGCAAGCCATTGTAGCCACGGCTGGAGCTGAAGCCGTTCACCAGATAGTCCGAACCGAAGTTCGGATCGCCGGTGAAGCCGCGCATCGAATAGCTGTCCCATAGCCCACCCAGGTTGGACTGGCGCGTGATGCCGCTGGAGAGGTCCAGCGCACTGGCCAGGCTGGTCACGCCGACGTCCTTCAGCAGGTCGGCAGTCAGCACGCGCACGCTTTGCGGCAGGTCTTTCAGCAGCGTGTCGGTTTTCGTGGCGCCGGTCGCAGACAGTGCGCGGTAATTCTGGCGGGCACCTTTTACGTAGACCTTGTTGCTTTCATCACCCGAGGTGCCAGTAACCGCCACCTGCGCAGGTGCGGGCGTTACCCCGGCTTCCGCCGAGGGGCCAGGTTCGGGCGACGCGGCAGCTTCCGTCACGGGAGCTACCTCCGACGCGGGCGCCGCTGCGACTACAAGTGGCGCGGGCACCGCAGCTTCGGGTTCAGCCCTGGCCGCGACCCGCGGCTCGGCAGACATTGCTGCTAGTGGGTAGGTCGCGGCCAGAAACAGGGCCAGCGTGCTGTGACGGTTGTAATACATCATTAATCTCCTCGTTAGTTGGATTATTTTTCTGCCTCTGCTCACAAGGATTACAACATGTGGGAGTTGCCATTAATCCTGTTATTGCCCAATTACAAAACAGGATTATGTGTTTTTCCAGCCCCTCGCCAGCACAGCTTGCTGCCAAGTGCACGCTTGCACAGTGAAAGCGCTCCTTTTACCAATTCGCACTACCTTGGTGCGCAAACGGCACCCAAATTTCTACTTAAAGATCAATCAAAACGCTCTTGAAACGCAGATTTGCTTCGTATGACTGCTTCCCAAGATCCTTTCCGATGCCCGAACGCTTGTAGCCACCAGTTGGAATCACATAGTCATCGCTGCGACCGTAGCGGTTTATCCACACTGTGCCGGCTTCGAGGCTGCGCGCGCAGCGCAGAGCGCGGCTCACGTCCGAGGTGTGGATGCCCGCCGCCAGGCCGTAAGACGGGTGGTCGCCCAGCGACAGCGCCTCGTCGTCATCATCGAAGACCTGCACGGTCAACACCGGGCCGAAGATCTCGTCACGCACCACCTCCATCGAGGACTGCACGCCGGTCAGGATGGTCGGTTCGTAATAAGCGCCCTCACCCGCCGGCTGCCCAAGCTTGCCGCCGGCCGCCAGTTGCGCGCCTTCCTCCAGGCCGCGCTGCACCATGCTGTCGATGCGCTGCGCGTCTTTCGGCGTGATGATGGGGGACAGCGTGGTGTCCGCGCTCCAGGTCGGCCCGGGCCGCAGTTGCGCGAATGCGCGCGAAACGCCGTCCACAAGCTGTTCGGCCACCGCGCGCTGCACGATCAGGCGTGAACCGGCCACGCAGACCTGGCCGGCATTGCCGGCGATGGCGCCGGCCACCATGCGCGCCACCTTGTCCAGGTCCGGCGCGTCGGCGAAAACGATTTGCGGACTTTTGCCGCCCAGTTCCAGCGTGACCGGCTTGGTACCCGTCTGCGCGCAAGCCTGCATGATGGCCGCGCCGGTGCGGGTCGAGCCGGTAAACGTCACTTTGGATACCAGTGGATGGCGCACCAGCGCATCACCCGTCGAGTGGCCCAGGCCCTGCACAATATTGAAGATGCCCGGCGGCATGCCGGCTTCCACAGCCAGTTCGGCCAGGCGCAGCACGGAGAATGGCGTCAGCTCGGATGGCTTCAACACAACAGCATTACCTGCCGCCAGCGCCGGTGCCACTTTCCAGGAAGCCATCACCAGTGGGAAATTCCAGGGTGCGATGGCGCCGATCACGCCATACGGCTCTGCAATCGTCATACCCAGCGATTCACGGCGGGTGGCGGCCACGTCGCCGCCGATCTTGTCCGCAAATTCGGCGAAGATGCGGATGCCTTCCGCAGTAAATGGCACGTCCCAGGCGATGGCGTTGGCGATGGGACGGGTGGAGCCGATTGCCTCCAGTTGCGCCAGGTTCTGCACATCGGCTTCGATCAGCTCAGCCCAGAGGCGCATCACGCGGGCCCGCTCGCGCGGCGCTCGAGTCGCCCAATTCGTCTTTTGATAGGCCTGCCAGGCGTTTTGCACTGCCTGGTCTACCAGATCGGCTTCCGCTACCGGCAATGCGGCGTAGGCCTGGTTGTCGGATGGACGGCGCACGTCCAGCGTGTTGGCGCCGCCGGATACATGGCGGCCACCGATGAAATGCGTGCTCTTAATGATGAGCTGATTGGGGTCAAAGCTTGGCATCGCGTTATCCTTAGAATGAAGAGTGCATTGAAAGATGCTAAGCCCGAACGACCGACATTTAATGCTGCCGAAAGTGCTTGCGAAGGCGTAGCCTTGTGAAGTTGGGGGGCTTTTCGCTATACGACGCAGCACGGCGGATCGAATGATCCGCCTACGACGCGGCCCGGGGCGAGTCGCTCAGACTGCCGCGGCATACTTTGCTGCGTGCGGGCGGAAAAACCGTTCATTCTGTTCCGCAGATTGGGCAATATGGGATAAAGCGCATCGGCGGACATGATGTAATGGCTATGCGTTCAACCCACACAGGAATATGCATGAAGCTTGAATCGTACTGGCTCGACACTGCGCCGCCCTTCCAGGCGTCTGCTCGGGGAGCCATGCCGTCACGCGCGGACGTGGTGGTGGTCGGTGGCGGTTTCACCGGCCTCTCAGCGGCCCTCGCGCTGGCGCAGCGCGGCGCCACGGTGGTGCTGCTGGAAGCGGGTCGCATTGCCGGCGAGGCGTCCGGCCGCAACGGCGGGCATTGCAATACCGGGCTAGCGCACGATTATGCGGATCTGTCGTCGCGCCTCGGCGAGGACCGGGCCCGCGCTTATTACGACGCTTATAACGATGCAGTGCGTACCGTGGAGACCATCGTGGCCCGCGAAGCCATCGATTGCGATTTCCGCCGCTGCGGCAAGCTGAAACTGGCTGCCAAGCCTGAGCACTACGACAAGCTGGCGCGCGCCTGGGAATACTTGCGCAAAGTCGAACCCGATGTGAAGCTCGTGCCGCAATCAGCGCTCACGTCCGAAATCGGTTCGGACCAGTACTACGGCGGCCTGTTGCAACCGCAGGGCGCCCAGATGCATATGGGCAAATTCGGCGTAGGCCTGGCCGAAGCGGCCTCGCGCGCCGGCGCCCTGCTGTTCCAGGACGCGGCCGTGCACGACATCGAACGCTTGAGCGGCGGCTTCCGTGTGAAGTCCGCGCGCGGCGACATCACGGCCGGCCAGGTCTTCCTCGCCACCGGCAATTCCAGCCTCGGACCTTTCGGCCATTTCCGCCGCCGCTTGGTGTCCGTCGGCAGCTTCATCATCGCCACGCAGCCCCTGTCGCGCGAAGTGCTGGACCGCATCACGCCATCGCGCCGCAACTATGTGACGACCAAGAATATCGGCAACTACTTCCGCATCACGCCGGATGACCGCCTGCTATTCGGCGGCCGCGCGCGTTTCGCGCTGTCCGATCCGAAGTCGGACGCGAAGAGTGGCCGCATCCTGCAGCAGACCATGGCGCAGGTGTTCCCCGAACTGGCCAACACGCGCATCGATTACTGCTGGGGAGGCCTGGTGGACATGACCGCCGACCGCCTGCCGCGCGCGGGCCAGCACGAAGGCATGTTCTATTCGCTGGGCTACAGCGGCCACGGCGTGCAGATGTCCGTCCACATGGGCCAGAAGATGGCCGACGTGATGGCGGGCCGCGCCGAGAGCAATCCCTGGCGCGACCTGGACTGGCCGGCCATCCCCGGCTATCACGGCAAGGCCTGGTTCCTGCCGTTTGTGGGTGCGTATTACCGCCTGCAGGACATCCTGCATTAAGGACCGACCATGAACAAGACCATGGCAAAACTCCTGTTGAACCGCGTGGCGATGGCCGTGCTGACGCTGTTCATCGTCTCGATCGTCGTCTTCGCGATCACCAACCTGTTGCCGGGCGACGCGGCCGAGGAATCGCTGGGCCAGGCCGCCACGCCGGAAACGGTGGCCGCGCTGCGCGCACAGTTCGGACTCGACCAGCCGGCGCCGGTACGCTATGTGCGCTGGCTGGCGCATATCGTGCGCGGCGACGCCGGCACTTCGCTCGTCAGCGGCCAGGCGATCACGGAAATGATCGGCAAGCGCCTGCCGAATTCCCTGGTGCTGGCCGGCGCCACGGCCGTTGTTTCGGTGCCGCTGGCGCTGACGCTGGGAATCCTGTCGGCCATGTTCCGCGGTTCGAAATTCGATCGCGGTGTGAATATGCTGGCGGTGTCGCTGGTGTCGGTGCCGGAATTCCTGATCGCCACGCTGGCCGTGCTGCTGTTTGCCGTGAAGCTGCGCTGGCTGTCGGCGCTGTCGCACACGGCGGATATACAGACGCTGGGCCAGTTCCTGCGCGCCTACGCTATGCCCGTGTTCACCCTGTGCTGCGTGATTGTGGCCCAGATGGCCCGCATGACGCGCGCGGCGGTGATTGACCAGCTGCGTTCTCCTTATGTGGAAATGGCGCGGCTGAAAGGCGCGAAACCGGTGCGCATCGTGCTGGCCCACGCGCTGCCGAACGCCGTCGGTCCCATCGACAATGCCGTGGCGCTCAGCCATTCCTACCTGCTGGGCGGCGTGCTGATCGTCGAAAGCATCTTCAACTATCCCGGCATCGCCTCTCTGATGATCGACGCCGTGACCACCCGCGATATTCCGGTAGTGCAGGCCTGTTCGCTGATCTTCTGCGGCGCCTATTTGCTGCTGGTCATGCTGGCCGACATCGCCGCCATCGCATCCAACCCGAGGTTACGCAATCCATGAACATGCCCGCTTCCCTCCGCTTGCGCCGCCCTGCATTCCCCATCACGCCGCTGGCCCTGCTCGGCGCGCTGATCGTCGGCTTCTGGCTGCTGGTCACCCTGGCCGGCCCCTCGATTGCGCCGCACGATCCGGGCGCCATCGTCGATGCTGACGTCTTCGGCAGCATCAGCGCCGCCCACCCGCTTGGCACCGATTACCTGGGCCGCGACATGCTCAGCCGCGTTCTGGTTGGCGCCCGCTATACCGTGGCGCTGGCCCTGGCCGCCGCCATGCTGGCCAGCACCACCGGCACCCTGCTCGGCCTGTACGCCTCCGTAGCCGGCGGCTGGGTGGACGCCACGCTGAGCCGCGCGCTCGATGCGCTGATCTCCATCCCCAGCAAGATGTTCGCGCTGATGATGGTCGCTTCCTTCGGCTCTTCCGTGCCGCTGCTGGTGACCACCGCGGCGCTCAGCTTCATGCCGGGCGCCTACCGCATCGCGCGCTCGCTGGCCGTCAACGTACAGGCGCTGGACTTCGTGCAGGCGGCCCGTTCACGCGGTGAAGGCCTCGGCTACATCGCCTGCGTCGAAGTGCTGCCCAACATTATCCGTCCCGTGCTGGCGGACTTCGGGCTGCGCTTCGTCTTCACCGTCCTGCTGCTGAGCGGCCTGTCCTTCCTCAGCCTTGGCGTGCAGCCACCGGACGCGGACTGGGGCTCTCTGGTGCGCGAAAACATCGGCGGCCTCTCCGAGGGCGCCCCCGCCGTGCTGATGCCGGCGCTGGCCATCGCCACGCTGACCATCGGCGTCAACCTGTTGATCGATAACCTGCGCGGCCGCCGCGGAAAGGGCATGTAATGGCACCATTGGTTCAAGTGAGCGGCCTGCGCGTCTGTGCCCGCAACGATGAGGGCGTGGATGTCCCCATCGTCAAGGGCGTCGATTTCAGCATCGCGCCGGGCGAGGTGCTGGCCCTGATCGGCGAATCCGGCTCGGGCAAGACCACCATCGCCCTGTCGCTGATGGGCTATGCGCGCCAGGGCTGCAACATTGCCGGCGGCAAGGTGCAGGTGGCCGGCCAGGATGTGCTGTCGCTGGACGATAAGGGCCTGGCGGCGCTGCGCGGCCGCACCGTTTCTTATATTGCGCAAAGCGCGTCCTCGGCCTTCAATCCTTCGCGCACGCTGATGGATCAGGTGGTGGAAGGCGCCGCCATCCACAAGACCATGCCGCGCGCCCAGGCCGAAGCCAAGGCGGTCGGCCTGTTCCGCGCCCTCGCGCTGCCGGACCCGGACAACATCGGCAAGCGCTATCCGCACCAGGTGTCGGGCGGCCAGCTGCAGCGCGTCATGGCGGCCATGGCCCTCATTACCGATCCTGCGCTGGTCGTACTCGACGAACCGACCACCGCGCTGGACGTGACCACCCAGATCGAAGTACTGCGCGCCTTCAAGGATGTGGTGCGCCAGCTCGGCATCAGCGCCGTCTATGTGTCGCATGACCTGGCGGTGGTGGCGCAGATGGCCGACCGCATCGTCGTGCTGCGCGATGGCGAAGTGCGCGAAAACGG
>DASWYX010000059.1:0-4047 GCA_036404755.1 Pseudoduganella sp. | reverse complement strand
GCGTGTAGGGCGGATCATTGATCCGCCGTCTTCGCGCCGTCCGCGACTCAATGCGCAGACAATAACTTCAACCCGGCGATGCCAGCCACGATCATCGCGATGCACGCAATGCGCGCGATGCCGGCCGGCTCGTTCATTATCACAATCCCGTAAATCACCGTGCCGACGGTGCCGATGCCCGTCCACACGGCGTAGGCGGTGCCCAATGGCAGCTGGCGCAAAGCCAGCCCCAGCAAGCCGACACTGCCGGCCATGGCAGCCAGCGTGATCGCGCTCGGAACGAGGCGGGTGAATCCGTGGGTGTATTTGAGGCCAACCGCCCACACAACTTCCAGCAGGCCGGCGAGGAACAAGACGATCCAGTGCATGATGCTCTCCCAAAGTCATGACGGGGTCGTCCCCGCCCGGCTCCCTCAACAAAGGCGGGGTCGTCCCCACGGGAGAAAGAGCCGGCAGTATATCATTGCGGAAAATTTCTTTCAGAGAGGGAGACCCAATGCACCTGCTGGCCCAGATCGTGACCGCCGTCGTTCTGCTGATCCACGTTTATATCGTTCTGCTGGAAACCGTACTCGTCCCCACTCGCGGGCGGCGCGTTTTCGGCCTGTCGGCCGAGAAGGCGGAAATCGTCAAACCGGCCATGTCCAACCAGGGTTGCTATAACGGCTTCCTGGTGGCCGCGCTGGCGCTCGGCTTCCTGCATCCGCAGCCAGCGGTGGCCCATGCCTTTACGGTGTTCGGCCTGGTCTGCGTGGCCGTGGCCGGCGTCTGGGGCGGCCTAACGGTCAGCAAGCGCATCCTGGCGGTGCAGACGGCGCCCGCAGTTGTCGCTTTGTTATTGATTTTCATGTCCTAAGCAAGCCTTGAAAGAGTATCGTAGAATCCCGATATGCGTATCGGACTCTTCCGATATTCGCATCGAAGAAAACCGAAATATGACCCAAGAACTCGACATCGACGCCATCCACAAAGCCCTGGCCAATCCGGTCCGGCGGCAAATCCTCGGCTGGCTGAAAGACCCGGAAGCCTACTTCCAGGAACAGGCGCACCCGCTTGCCATGGGCGTGTGCGCCGGCCTGATCGACAGCAAGACGGGACTGTCGCAATCGACCGTATCCGGCCACCTGGCCATCCTGCAAAAGGCTGGCCTGGTGACGGTGCACCGCGTGGGTCAATGGAACTTCTTCAAGCGAAACGAGGAAACCTATCGGCTATTTCTAGAACATATGCAGGCTTTCTAAAAGGATTAAGACAAATGACTACGCTCTTCGACCCGATCACCATTGGCGCCCTCACCCTGAAAAACCGCGTCATCATGGCTCCGCTGACCCGCTCGCGCGCGGTTGGCGAAGGCCGTGTGCCGAACGCACTGATGGCCGAGTACTACGCCCAGCGCTCCACTGCCGGCCTGATCATCAGCGAGGCGACTTCGGTTACTCCGCAAGGCGTCGGCTATGAAAACACCCCGGGCATCTGGTCCGACGAGCAGGTGGAAGGCTGGAAAAAGGTGACCGAGGCCGTGCACGCCAAGGGCGGCAAGATCGTGCTGCAACTGTGGCACGTAGGCCGTATTTCCGACCCCAGCCTGCTGAATGGCGAAGCGCCGGTGGCGCCGAGCCCGATCGCAGCCAATGGCAACGTCAGCCTGCTGCGCCCTGTGCGTCCCTACGCCACGCCGCGTGCACTGGATACGTCTGAACTTGCCGGCGTGGTAGCGGCCTACCGCAAGGGCGCCGAGAATGCGAAAAAGGCCGGTTTCGACGGCGTGGAAATCCACGGCGCCAACGGCTATCTGCTGGACCAGTTCCTGCAGGATTCCACCAACAAGCGTACCGATGCCTATGGCGGCCCGATCGAAAACCGCGCCCGCCTGATGCTGGAAGTGACGGATGCCGTCATTGAAGTGTGGGGCGCCGACCGCGTCGGCATGCACCTGGCGCCGCGCCGCGACGCGCACGATATGGGCGACTCCAACCCGGCCGAGACCTTCGGCTACGTCGCGCGTGAACTGGGCAAGCGCAAGATCGCCTTCATCGCGGCACGCGAAGCAGTGGGCGACGATTCGCTGGGTCCGGTGCTGAAGAAGGAGTTCGGCGGCGTCTACATCGCCAATGAGAAATTCACCGCGGAAGGCGCGCAAAAGGCGCTGGCCGAAGGCCGCGCGGACGCGATCGCCTGGGGCAAGGATTTCATCGCCAACCCCGACCTGCCGCGCCGCCTGCAAATCGGCGCGCCGCTGAATGCGCAGCGTCCGGAGCTGTTCTATGCTCCGTCGGCTGAGGGGTATACGGATTATCCTGCGCTGGAGGCTTAAAACCTAGAAGCAGGGTCAGACCCTCGGTTTCGGTTTTAGCGCGGAATACTGTAATTCACCGGCAAGAACGTATACCCCGTCCCATGCGCGCGCAGGTGCCCGATTCCCGGGAACGGCAGATGCGCCGCGCCGAACAGGTAGCCGCCCTTGGCTGCCGCCGCGAACGCCGCCTTGCGCTGCGCCAGCGCTGCCTTGGTGTCCGAGTCAAAGTCGATGGTCACGGACGGATCATCGAACTGCACTTCGGCGCTGTGCATCAGGTCCCCCATCAGCACCAGCTTCTGCCCCTTGCTCTCGATTACGTACGTGGTATGTCCCGGCGTATGGCCATAGCTGGACGAAGCACGAATGCCCGGGGCCAGGTCGGTGCTGCCGTCAAAGGGCTGGAACTTGCCGGCGCTGGCGTAGGCTGCGAAGGAATTCTGCGCGCCCTGGAAGAAGCCCTTGTTGGCTTCAGGCGCCTTGTCCAGGTTCGCCTTGCTCAGCCAGAAATCGGCATCGTGCTTGTCCGCTCGCACCACGGCATTCGGGAAGGCAGGCTTGTTCAGCTCGCCCAGGCCGCCGACGTGGTCGGGATGCATATGCGTGATGTAGATTTCGTCCACCTGCTCCGGCTGGTAGCCGGACGCTTTCAGGTTCGCAATTAGCTTGCCCAGCGTCGGGCCAAACAGGTTGCCGGCGCCGGTATCGACCAGCACCAGCTTGCTGCCGGTATTGATGAGGAATGTGTTGACGGATGTTTCCACCGGCGCCTTGATGAAGTGCTGGGCCAGTGCCTTCTCGGTCTTGCCGGGCTTGTTGTGCAGCAGCTTGTCCATCGGCAGGTCGACAGTGCCATCGTTCAGCACGGTGACTTCGAAATCGCCCAGCATGGTGCGGTAGAAGCCGGGCGCCTGGGTCTTGGCCATCGGCGCAGCCGCCAGCGCGGCGCCCGAAGCCAATGCAAACAGAGCCGCGGCTGCGGCGAGACGGGTGCGTTGCATCATAGGTTTCCTTTATTTTGTTGGAAACATTACGATAACGCAATTTCGGCCAGCGCGCTTGGAGCGGCCACCGGCCGCCCCAGCAATACTCACTCAGAACGAGGTCGGCAGGCGCACGGACAAGGACACGTCCGGCGTGTCGCGCGTCAGGCCCGCGCCGACGGTCACATTTAACGTGCGCTTTTCCGTCAGGCGGTAGGAAAAGCCCATCAGCAAGGTACCCAGCTGGGTACGCACCGAACCCGGCACTGCCACCCCGTTCTGCTTGGTGCGGCCGATTGATTGGTGGTCGTAGCCCAGGCTGAGCGAAGCCTTGTCGTTCAGCGCCAGGCCCATGCCGAAGTTGAAGCCGACCACGGCGCCCGGCTTGACCGTTCCCAGCGGTTCCATTGCGCCGTTCAGCACCTGGCGTTCAACATTGTCGCGCTTGATGTTGTACAGGTAGCTGATACTGCCGAAGAACACGGCAGGGTCGGAAGGGAACAGCCACGTCACGCTCGGCTGGACGGCCCAGAAGCCGGAGCCGGTTGGCAGGTCGAGCGGCAAGCCGGTGCCAGATGCGTTGTCGCCGACGCAGCGGGTCTGGCAATCGGTCACCACTTCGAATGGGTCCTTGCCGGTGCGGGTCTTCACGCGCAGGCCGGCGACATAATAGGAGCTGTCCGGCCCGCCATCGTTCAGCTGGTGGCGCACGGCCAGTTCCACGTCGCCGATGCCGCGGCCGCTGGTCTGGAACACGCGCTCGACGGC
>DASWYX010000058.1:0-21303 GCA_036404755.1 Pseudoduganella sp. | reverse complement strand
CCCGGACGGGAAGTGGCTCCAATGTGCCTACGGCGAACATAACCAGCTCACCCTATCGCGCAAATTGGCCGAGGACACGCAGCACTGCTCGGTCACCTACACGAAAGGCGAGAAGGCCGCGCAAAACCGCATCAAAATCGTCTGCGAATAAAAAAAGGCCCCTTTCGGGGCCCTCAAGTCCTGCTTGGGACAATCAGTTCTTGGACTGATCGACCAGCTTGTTCTTGGCGATCCAGGGCATCATTGCGCGCAGCTTGGCGCCGACTTCTTCGATCTGGTGCTCGGCGGTCAGGCGGCGGCGCGAGATCAGGGTCGGAGCGCCGGCCTTGTTCTCGAGGATGAAGCTCTTCGCGTATTCGCCGGTCTGGATATCCTTCAGGCACTGGCGCATCGCTTCCTTGGTTTCCGCAGTCACGACCTTCGGACCGGTCACATACTCGCCGTACTCCGCGTTGTTGGAGATCGAGTAGTTCATGTTGGCGATGCCGCCTTCGTAGATCAGGTCAACGATCAGCTTCAGCTCGTGCAGGCACTCGAAGTAAGCCATTTCAGGCGCGTAGCCGGCTTCCACCAGGGTCTCGAAGCCTGCCTTGATCAGTTCAACGGTACCGCCGCACAGCACGGCCTGTTCGCCGAACAGGTCGGTCTCGGTCTCTTCGCGGAAGTTGGTTTCGATGATGCCGGCCTTGCCGCCGCCGTTGGCGGAAGCGTAGGACAGGGCGATGTCACGGGCAGCGCCGGACTTGTCCTGGTACACGGCGATCAGGTGCGGCACGCCGCCACCCTGGGTGTAGGTGCCGCGCACGGTGTGGCCAGGGGCCTTCGGTGCGACCATGATCACGTCCAGGTCGGCGCGCGGCACAACCTGGCCATAGTGCACGTTAAAGCCGTGAGCGAAGGCCAGCACGGCGCCCTGCTTGATGTTCGGCTCGACGTTTTCCTTGTACACCTGGGCGATGTTCTCGTCCGGCAGCAGGATCATCACAACGTCGGCGGCCTTCACTGCCTCGTTCACTTCGGCGACCTTCAGGCCGGCCTTCTCCACTTTCTGCCAGGAGGCGCCGCCGCGGCGCAGGCCAACGGTCACGTTCACGCCGGATTCGGTCAGGTTCTGTGCGTGGGCATGGCCCTGGGAACCGTAGCCGATGATGGCAACGTTCTTGCCTTTGATGAGGGAGAGGTCAGCGTCTTTGTCGTAGAAAACTTTCATGGTCATTCCTTGGTGTGAATTCGGTTCAATTTAAACTTTGAGGATGCGTTCGCCGCGGCCGATGCCCGAGCCGCCGGTACGGACGGTCTCGAGGATCGCTGCACGATCGATGGCGTCGATAAAGGCGTCCAGCTTGCTCTTGGCGCCCGTCAGCTCGATGGTGTAGGTCTTTTCGGTCACGTCGATGATGCGGCCGCGGAAGATGTCGGCGGTGCGCTTCATTTCTTCGCGCTCCTTGCCGACAGCCCTGACCTTGATCAGCATCAGCTCGCGCTCGATATGCTGGCCTTCGGTCAGGTCCACCACCTTCACCACTTCAATCAGGCGGTTCAGGTGCTTGGTGATCTGCTCGATGATGTCATCGGACCCCGTGGTCACGATCGTCATACGGGACAGGGTTGCATCCTCGGTCGGCGCCACGGTCAGCGTTTCGATGTTGTAGCCGCGTGCCGAGAACAGGCCCACCACGCGCGACAGTGCGCCTGCTTCGTTTTCCAGAAGTACAGAAATAATGTGTCGCATGATTACAGGTCCTCCGAGCCAAGCAGCATTTCGGAGAGGCCTTTGCCAGCCTTCACCATCGGCCACACGTTTTCACTCTGGTCGGTAATGAAGTTCATGAAGACCAGGCGGTCTTTCATGCCAAACGCTTCTTTCAGCGCGCCTTCCACGTCGCCCGGTTTTTCGATGCGCATGCCGACGTGGCCATAAGCCTCGGCCAGCTTCTCGAAGTCCGGCAGCGAATCCATATAGGACTCGGAATAGCGCGAACCGTAATCGATCTGCTGCCACTGGCGGACCATGCCCAGGAAGCGGTTGTTCAGCAGGATGATCTTCGGCGTCAGGTGGTACTGCTTGCAGGTGGCCAGTTCCTGGATATTCATCTGGATCGAGCCTTCACCCGTGATGCAGGCCACGGTGGCGCCGGGGTTGGCCATCTGCACGCCCATGGCGTACGGCAGGCCCACGCCCATCGTGCCCAGGCCGCCGGAATTGATCCAGCGGCGCGGCTTGTCGAAGCGGTAGTACTGCGCTGCCCACATCTGGTGCTGGCCCACGTCCGAAGTGATGAAGGCGTCGCCCTTGGTGATGTCGAACAGCGATTCGACCACCTGCTGCGGCTTGATCACCAGGTCGGAAGTCGGATAGGCCAGGCACTTGCGGCCGCGCCATTCGTCGATCTGCGCCCACCACTTCTTCAGCGCCGGTGCGTTTGGCTTGGCGTCGCCTGCATCCAGCTGGGACAGCAGCTCGATCAGCACATCCTTCACGTTGCCGACGATAGGAATGTCGACCTTCACGCGCTTCGAAATGGAAGACGGGTCGATGTCGATGTGGATGATCTTGCGCGGGTTGGTGCTGAAGTGCTTCGGATTGCCGATCACGCGGTCGTCGAAGCGGGCGCCGATGGCGATCAGCACGTCGCAGTTCTGCATCGCCATGTTCGCTTCGTAGGTGCCGTGCATGCCCGGCATGCCGACGAAGTTCGGATCGGAAGCGCGCGAACCGCCCAGGCCCATCAGCGTGTTGGTGACCGGGAAGCCGAGCTTCTCGACCATGCGATTCAGTTCATTCGATGCGTGCGCCAGGATCACGCCGCCGCCCGTGTAGATCATCGGACGCTCGGCAGCCAGCAGCAGCTGCACGGCCTTGCGGATCTGGCCCGCATGTCCCTTGTCCACCGGACGGTAGGAACGCATCTCGATGTCTTTGGGGTAGTTGAATACGTGCTTGTGCATGGAGATATCCTTCGGGATATCCACCAGCACCGGACCGGGACGACCGGTACGTGCGATGTAGAAGGCCTTCTTCATGGTCTCGGCCAGGTCTTTCACGTCCTTCACGAGGAAGTTGTGCTTGACGACCGGGCGCGTGATGCCGACGGTGTCGCATTCCTGGAAGGCGTCCTGGCCAATGGCGTGGCTCGGCACCTGGCCGGAGATCACAACCATGGGAATGGAATCCATGTAGGCAGTGGACAGGCCAGTGACGGCATTGGTCACGCCCGGACCGGAGGTCACGAGGGCCACGCCGACCTTGTTCGAGCTGCGCGAATAGGCATCGGCTGCGTGGATCGCGGCCTGCTCATGGCGAACGAGGATGTGCTGGAATTTGTCCTGCTTGAAGATGGCGTCGTAGATGTACAGGACGGCGCCGCCGGGATAGCCAAAAACGTGTTCAACGCCCTCTTCTGCGAGGCAACGGACAACGATCTCGGCGCCCGTGATGGGAGCTTCGGTGTTCATGAAACATTCCTTTCAAGGTCCATAGGAGATTGATCGGATGCTCTTGCCTGGCGAAGCAGGTGTTCCCGTTGCACTACCCCAAGCGTCCCTTCTTTCTGCGGTCACACCGACCCTTCCCCCATGCGTAGCTGGAGTACAAGCCGGGGCTAAACGCAACTCGTTTGGCCGAGGTCTATGCAGCGGTTTTTTACCTACCTCTCGCGCTTGTGGCACGGGTTAGAGCAAACTGCTGACAAATGAAAGCTGGTCGTATCGAGACGGCTTTGTGTGCCTGTGCCGAATGACCGGGGAGCTTCGTGGTATGCAAAGCGTTCTATACGGTACTGCGTTGCACCATTTTGGTCAAGAATTATTATGCTAAAAGTTCATTTTCGGTGCAAAACAGTATAAAAACCTGCGGGAAACAGCATTTCTTTGATAACATTGCGGATTGTCCTAACAGATCTCATCCGCGCTGCAACCTTCCCTGACGCATGGCCACAGACAAAGAATTATCGGATTTTCTCGAGAACGTCGAGCGGCGTGCATTCAAACAAGCCGTTTATGCGGTCCGGCGGGATGAAGCGGCACTGGATATTGTTCAGGATGCAATGATCAAGCTGGCCGAGAAGTACGGCGACCGCCCCGCGGCCGAGCTACCCCTGCTGTTCCAGCGGATTCTGCAAACCACCATCCTCGACTTTTTCCGCCGCGAAAAAGTTCGCAACACCTGGGTTTCCCTGTTTTCCGGCCTCGGCCCCTCGAATGATGAGCATGAGGACTTTGATATACTCGAGTCCTACGAGGCCGAAGAAGGCACCCAGGCAGCGGAGTCGAGCGCTGACCAGGTTGAGCGAGCACAAATCTTGCAACTAATTGAAGATGAAGTGCAAAAGCTTCCGACGCGTCAACGGGAAGCCTTCCTCATGCGTTACTGGCAGGATATGGATGTGGCCGAAACCGCCGAAGCAATGGGATGTTCCGAAGGGAGCGTGAAAACGCATTGCTCAAGAGCAACTCACACTCTCGCCGTAGCGCTCAAAGCCAAGGGAATTAAATTATGAACACCGAAGACATCAACTTTGCCTACCGGGTGCGCCACGCGCTCAACGAAAAGCTAGACGATCTGCCGGCCTCGACTACCGACCGTCTGGCCGCTGCGCGCAAAGCCGCGCTGGCCCGGAAGAAGGCGGACGCGCCTGCGCGCGTGCGCGTAACCCGTACCGCCCCGGCCGTTGCCGGTGGCGCGGCTTTCTTCAGCAACCCGTTCACCTGGATGAAGAACGTGGGCCTGGCCCTGCCCCTGCTGCTCGTCATGGGCGGCATGGTAGGTGTCTATCAATATGAACAGCAGCAGTCGATCGCCGAGCTGGCCGAAATGGACGCCGCCGTGCTGTCGGACGAGCTGCCGCTGTCCGCTTACCTGGATCACGGCTTCAACGCCTACCTCGAAACCCGCGAGCAATAAATGACGCGTGTGAGCGGTCGGACAATCTGGATTGCCGGCGCCGTCGGCCTGACCCTGGCCCTGGCGGCGTGCTCGCGTCAGGAAGCCGTGCAACCCACGCCCGCAGCGGCGCCTGCCGCCGCCCCGGTCTCTGCCGTGGTCGGCGAAAAACCGCATTGGGATGACCTCAAGCCGGCCCAGCAGCAAGCCCTGGCGCCGCTGAAGGACAGCTGGGAAGAACTGGGCCCGGTGCGCAAGCAGAAGTGGATCGAAATTGCCAACCGCCTGGGCAGGATGAATCCCGGCGAGAAGGAACGCGTGCAGGAACGCATGGCCGAGTGGGTCAAGCTGACCCCGGCCGAGCGCAAGGCCGTGCGCGAGAACTATGCCCGCACCCAGAAAATTACGCCGAGCCAGAAAACGGCGCAGTGGGAGCTGTACCAGCAGCTGAGCGAGGAACAGAAGAAAGCCCTGGCGGACGCCGCCGCGACCAAACGCCCGCAGGTCGCCAAGCCGCCGACCCCAGCCCAGGCCAAGATCGTCACGCCGCCGCCAGTGAAGCCGCATGGCCAGGGCCTGGTCCCTGCGCCGGGCACCGTGCCGCCGGGCATTGTTGCCCCTGGACCGCTCACGCCGCCGGTGGTCACCACGCCGCCTGCCGCGCCGGCTGCCGATCCCAACGCCCCCATGCCGGGCGCTGCGACGGTAACGCCGGGCGCCGCCGGCGCTGCGGTCGCGCCAATGCCGCCTGGCACGCCGGTCGACCCGGCCTCGCCCCAGACTCCGGCCTCCGGCTCCGTACAAACGGCCGCCCCGGCCCAGACTGCCCAACCGAATGTCAGCAAATAACGCTTCGTCCAGCATTGCCACTCCCACCGTGAAACGCCGCCTGATCTCGATGATCTACGAGATCCTGCTGGCGTTTGCCGTGCTGTTCCTGCCTTTGCTGATCGTTGAGTTCGCGACCCGCGCCGCGGTCACGCCTTTTGCCTGGCATGCCCGCCAGGCAACCACCTTCCTCGTGCTGGCCGCCTATTTCGTCCACCAGTGGACGCGCAAGGGCCAGACCCTCGCCATGCAGACCTGGCGCATCAAGCTGGTGATGCCGGGCCGCGACCACGTGCCACTGCATGCGGCCGTGGTGCGCTACCTGCTTGCCTGGATGTGGGTGCTGCCGGCGGTGCTGGTGTCCTATGTGCTCAAACTGGAGCACTGGCATGCGCTGTACGCGCTGCTGGCCGGCGTGCTGCTGTGGTCCCTCACGGCCTTCTTCGACAAGGACCGCCAGTTCCTGCACGACCGCCTGTCCGGCACCCGCCTGGTGCAATTACCCAAGCCGGCGAAGAAGCAAAAAGCCGCTGCCTGAATCGCCTCCGGTGCGCGCGGCGCACGCTTGCCCATCCTCTCCTGCCTGCCTATTCTGTAACGAATAAGGCAAATAACAGGAGACGATCATGGCTACAGAGGATGCACTATTCGCCGGCTCCATTCCTGAACTGTACGAGCGCTTTTTGTTGCCGCTCATCTTCGATCCCTATGCTGAAGACCTGATCCGGCGCATTGTGCAGCGCACACCGGCGAGCGTGCTGGAAGTGGCGGCAGGCACGGGTGCCGTCACACGCAAGATGATGCTCCGCCTGCCCTCGGATACCCATATCATGGCCACGGATTTGAACCAGGGCATGATCGACCAGGCGCGCCGCCAGTGCAAGGCGGCAAACGTCGAATGGCGCCAAGCCGACGCGATGGACCTGCCCTTCCCCGACGCCAGTTTCGACCTGGTCGTCTGCCAGTTCGGCGCCATGTTTTTCCCCGATAAGGCGCGCGCTTTCAGCGAGGCCCGCCGCGTGCTGCGGCCGCGCGGCGCCTTCCTGTTCAATGTGTGGGACACGCTGGATCGCAATGAATTCGCGCGCACCGTGCACGACACGGTAGCCGCCCGCTTCCCGCACGATCCGCCGCGCTTCCTTGCGCGCACACCTTACGGTTACAACGATCTCGCCACCATCCGGCGCGACCTGGCGGATGGCGGCTTCACGACGATCGAACATGCGGTCGTGCCATCGCGCAGCCACGCACCGTCGGCACGCATTCCCGCCACCGCGTTCTGCCAGGCGACGCCGCTGCGCGCCGAAATCGAAGCGCGCGGCAATCTGGATGAAACGACGGGAGCGGTCGAATGCGCGCTGGAGCGGCGCTTCGGCAATGGCATCATTGAAGGCCAGATCCAGGCCATTGTGTTCAGCTGCGTGGCGTGAAGGGATAGACGTTGGTGCCACCAACGTCCGCATCGTCTCCCAGCGCCAGGTCGCCGCGCTCGAAAGCTTGCAATACCTCCTGCGCCGCCGGCAAGTCCTGCTCGGGCACCAGCACGCGCACGCCGCCGATGGCCGGCGCCAGCAGCAGATTGGACTGCACGTACTGGTCGTCCACCACGACGGCGGCGATGCCCGCCGCCTGCAGGCAGCCGCAGACCACATGCGCCTCCGTCGGAATCAGGTAGCGCGCCACGGTGCAAAATTCGCTGTGCATACTGTCCCCTCCCTGCGGACAAGATATCACAAGCGGGAATCAGCCCCAGTGGATATATTCAATCCCGTTCTGCACGCTGCCGATCAGGTTCGCATAGTTTTCCTGGCTTTCGCTAAACCCCAGCAGCACGCCGGCCTTGGAATCTTCATGGGAGTCGAGCACATGCACCCAGAAATTCAAGCCTTCCTGGTCCGGCGCGCGGTGCAGCACGTTGTAGTAAAGCTGGGTAACGAAATCGAGGTTGCTCGGCTGGGCGCCATACAGCCTGTGGAATTCGTCCGAATAGACAAAGCCGTTCGCGACCGACTTCAGCGGCTCGCCATGGTCGAGTTGCGCAATCCAGAAACCCAGGCCGGGCAAGTCAGGCTTGCGGTCAAAGGCTGCCTGGTACAGGCGGTAGGCTTCACCGGCAGCGCCATCGATATCGAAGGCCACGTCCACATCCTTGAAGCTGGCGCGCTCGATATTGGAGAGGATGTCCGTTCCGTTGTTTCCGGCGAGGTCGGTGACCGTGAAGCGGTCGCCATAGGCATGGATGGAGTATTCGGAACGGTTGCCGTTGTAGAAGGCTTCATCGAGGCCCGCGCCGCCGTCGAGATAGTCGTCGCCGCGGCCGCCATACAGCGAATCATTGCCGCCGTAGCCGAAGATATTGTCGTTGCCGGCCGTGCCGTCGAGCTGTTCACCGTAGCGGCTACCGTCGATATTGTTGCCGCTCAGCGTAGCCAGGTCTTCGCGTATCGTCAGGCTGACGGCTTGCTGGCCGCTGTGGGCGCCCTGCACCCACCAGGCGTCGACGTAGTAAGTGCCGCTATAGGGCGCGACGAAGCTCACGTGGTCCGTGCCCCACTCGCCGGTACCATCGTCTTCGGCAATGGCGCGGCCATAGTCGTCAAACACCAGCAACACACCGGGGTCCCGGTAGCTGGAGGATTCCAGCGAGTAGACGGCGCCGGCAACACCCTGGAAGCTGAACACCGGGTGGTAATCCGCGCCGGCATAATTGGCGCTGTATTGCGCCGCGTTGTCGTAGCCCGGCACGCTGCCGTTGTAGGGCGTCAGCGCAAGGTTGGGCGCGGTCGCCATTTCGTACTGGGTCAGATCGGCATAGTAGGGAATGGTGCTGTAGCTCATCGCAATCTCCTTAGTGGCGATTCCATATTAGCCAGCCGCCCTGCTTCCGATCGCAAGACTTACAATCTGTTTCGCCGCTTACAGCCTGCTCAAAAACGCTCGTGATTGTGCAGGTAGCGCCACTGCCCTTCCGGCAGGCCGGAGAGGGCGATGCGGCCGATGCGCAGGCGTTTCTGCGCGGTGGCGCGCAGGCCGGCCTCGGCGCACAGCCTGGCGATCAGCGCCGGCTTGGGCGGCTTTACCGCGAAGCGCAGGCGCTTTTCGTTTTGCCAGCTGACTTTACCGCTGCCCTGGTTCAGCAGCTGCATGCCGCCTTCCGCGATTTGCCCCTCGACATCGACGATGATTTCCTGCTCCATCGTCGCGCCCTCTTCCACCAGCTTGCGCTGCACGCGGTAGTCCTGCGTGAACACGAACAGGCCGCTTGCTGCTGCCTCGAGCGGCAGGCAGGCGGTCAGGTTGCGCAGGTGGCGCTGCAGGAAGCGCGTGCGCTGCGCTTCGGTGCTGCGCGCTTCGGGCGCCAGGCAAGCCAGCGCGTCCACGCCGGCCGGCTTGTGCAGCAGGATGGTGACGGGGGCGATTTCGAGCAGCGTCGCGTCCGGCGCCAGCGTGACTTGCTGGTGCGGTGCGACGCGCGCGCCCGGTTCTTCGACCACCACGCCGTCCACGCTGACGAAAGCGCCTTCGATGTAAATCTCGGCTTCGCGCCGCGAACAGGGAACCATTTCCGCCACGCGCTTGGCGAGGCGGATCGTTGCGTCTTCAGTCATTGGAAGTAATCGGTGAATACTGCAGCAACGCGCTCGACGTCCTGGCGGTTGACGTCCAGGTGGGTGACAAGGCGCATCGTGGGCGCCATCGAGACGCGGATGCGCTCCGCCTGCAGCGCCTTGTTCAAGCCTTCGCAGGCTTCACTCGGCAGTGTGACGAAGAGAATATTGGTTTGCGGCTGGCTGACCCGGATCGCGCCAATCCGCGACAGCGCGCCCGCCAGCCAGGCGGCGTTGTCATGGTCCTCGGCGAGGCGCTGGACGTTGTGTTGCAAGGCATACAGGCCCGCCGCGGCGATCACGCCGGCCTGGCGCATGCCGCCGCCGACCATCTTGCGCCAGCGCTTCGCTTCTTCGATCAGTTCCCGCGTACCGCACAGCACCGAGCCTACCGGCGCGCCGAGGCCTTTCGACAGGCATACGGACACGCTGTCGAAGCCCTGCACGGCTGCGCGCAGGCTGATGCCCTGCTTCACCGCGGCATTGCAGACGCGCGCGCCGTCCAGGTGCGTGGCCAGCCCGCGCGCATGGGCCAGCGCGGTCGCTTGCGCGACGTATTCACGCGGCAGCACGCGGCCGCCGATCGTGTTTTCCAGCGCCAGCAGCTTGCTGCGGGCGAAGTGCACGTCGATCGGCTTGATCGCTGCGTCGATGTCTTCCAGCGCGATGCTGCCGTCGGCGCGGTTGCTCAGCGGCTGCGGCTGGATGCTGCCCAGCACGGCCGCACCACCGCCTTCGTATTTGTAGGTGTGCGCTTCCTGGCCGACGATGTATTCGTCGCCGCGCCCGCAGTGGGCGAGCAGCGCGATCAGGTTCGTTTGCGTGCCGGATGCGGCGAACAGCGCGGCTTCGTAGCCGAATTGTTCGGCGGCGTAGTCCTGCAGGGCGTTGACCGTGGGGTCGTCGCCGTAGACGTCATCGCCGACGGGCGCAGCGTGCATGGCGTCGCGCATGGCGGCGCCGGGCTGGGTGACGGTGTCGCTGCGCAGGTCGATCCAGCGTTCACCCGCCTCCAGCGCGGACAAGCTGCCGGCGCCGCCCGGCGCCGCGGCCGGATAGCCGCCGCTCATTGCGTCACCTCAGTCGCTACGGCCGGCTGCCCGGCGTCGCCCAGCGGCGCGGCAACACTCGCCGGCTCGCCGGTGTAGAAGCGGCCGGACATTTCGTCCAGGCCGACGGTCGACAGCACTTCCGCCAGCCGCTCGGCCGGACGCCGGCGCGGCAGATTCTTATAGGTGGCCACGATCAGTTCATTCTTCATCGAATGCTCCCACCCGACCAGCTCCGTCACGGTGACCTGATAGCCGTGCGCCTCCAGCTGCAGGCAGCGCAGCACATTGGTAATCTGGCTGCCGAATTCGCGCGTATGGATCGGATGGCGCCACAACTCGGTCAGCACATTCTTGCCCAGCGACTGGCCCTTGTTCTTGCGCAGCACGGAAGCCACCTCCGCCTGGCAGCAGGGCACCAGCACGATATGCTTGGCGTGCTTCTTCAGCGCGAAGTCGATCGCGTCATCGGTCGCGGTATTGCAGGCGTGCAGCGCGGTGACGATGTCGATCTGCTCCGGCAGCGCCGAAGAAGTCGTGGACTCGGCCACCGACAGCGGCAAAAAGCTCATGCCCGGAAAATCGAATTTGCGCGCCAGCTCCTCCGAGCGCGCCACCAGTTCCTCGCGCGTCTCGATACCGGAGATGTGCGAAGTATCCTGCAGCGCCTTGAAGAACAGGTCGTAGATGATGAAGCCGAGGTAGGACTTCCCTGCCCCGTGGTCGACCAGCGACACGGCGCCTTTCTCCACGCGCACGTCGTTCAGCAGCGGCTCGATGAACTGGTACAGGTGATAAACCTGCTTCAGCTTGCGGCGCGAATCCTGATTCAGCTTGCCGTCGCGCGTGAGGATGTGCAGCTCCTGCAGCAGCGCGACCGACTGGCCGGGCTTCACTTCAGGGATGTCGGTAACCGTAGCGGGCAACGGCGCGCGAGGCGAGGCGGCCGCAGAAACGGCAGCGGCGCCTTTCGCGCCGCCGGGTGTCTTATTGCGCTTCATCGATCCACGCCTGCTGGATCGCTTCCAGCACCTTCTCGCCGCCGCGCTTGTGGTCGTCGTCGAAATCTTCCAGGTCGACGACCTTGTTGTGCAGGTCGGTGAAGCGGATGGTGGTGGGGTCGATGTCCGGGTACTTGTCGTACAGGGCTTCGGCGATGGCCGTGATGTCAGTCCATTTCAGCATGATGAGCTCCGCGATCAGTGGCCGCCTTCGCTGGCGTGGTTGATGGTGTATTTCGGAATCTCGATCACGAGGTCTTCGTCGGCCACGATGGCCTGGCAGGACAGGCGCGACACGGCTTCCAGGCCCCAGGCCTTGTCCAGCAGGTCCTCTTCCGTTTCGGACGCTTCATTCAGCGAATTGATGCCCTCGCGTACCAGCACGTGGCAGGTGGTGCAGGCGCAGGATTTTTCGCAGGCGTGCTCGATGTGGACATCGTTGTCCAGCAGGACATCGCAGATGGACTTGCCGGATTCGGTTTCGATCACGGCGCCTTCAGGGCACAGCTTGGCGTGTGGCAGGATGACGATTTGTGGCACTTCTTTTCCTCGGTTTATGCGTTGTCGGCGGAGCTCGGCGGATCAACGATCCGCCCTGCAGCCCTTCGGGCCGAATGTTTAGTCCATTTAGCCTTCTACGACCTGGTCCAGCGTCTTGCCGGACAGGGCCTTGCGCACGCTGCGGTCCATGCGGCGCGATGCGAATTCTTCGGTGCCGCGGGCCAGCGCTTCGTACGCGGCCTTCACGGCGTAGTGGTCGGCCTCGCCGCCGCCGGACTTGACCAGCACGTCCATCGTGGCCGCCATCAGCGCGTCGATATCCGCGCGTTCTTCGTCGGACAGCAGCTCGCCATCCTCGTCCAGCGCGGACTGGGTCGCCAGCATGATGCGCTCGGCTTCCACCTGCTCTTCGCGCAGGGCGCGGGCTTGCATGTCCTCCTCGGCGGAGGCATACGATTCTTGCAGCATGCGCGCCACTTCGTCGTCGCCCAGGCCATAGGAAGGCTTGACGGTGATCGACGCTTCCACGTTCGAGCGCAGCTCGCGCGCGGAGACGGACAGCAGGCCGTCCGCATCCACCTGGTAGGTGATGCGGACGCGCGCCGCGCCGGCCGCCATCGGCGGAATGCCACGCAGCTCGAAACGCGCCAGCGAGCGGCAATCGCTCACCAGCTCACGCTCGCCCTGCAGCACGTGCACCGCCAGTGCGGTCTGCCCGTCCTTGAAGGTGGTGAATTCCTGGGCGCGGGCGCAGGGAATGGTGGAATTGCGCGGAATGATCTTCTCGACCAGGCCGCCCATGGTTTCAATGCCCAGCGACAGCGGAATCACATCCAGCAGCAGCCAGTCGTCGCCCGGCGCGCGGTTGCCCGCCAGCAGATTGGCCTGGATGGCGGCGCCCAGCGCCACCACCTTGTCCGGATCGATGTTCGCATGCGGGATGGTGTGGAAGTATTCGCCCACGGCGCGCTGCACGTGCGGCATGCGCGTGGCGCCGCCCACCATCACCACGCCGTCGATATCGTCGGCATCGAGATCGGCGTCGCGCAGGGCTTTCTTCACGGCGTTCATGGTCTTGGCGACGAGGTGCTTCGTGATCTCGGCGAATTTCTCGGCCGTGATCGTGATGTGCACTTCCTCGCCGGAGCGCAGTGCCGCGTCGACCGTCACTTCGGACTTGGTGGACAGCAGTTCCTTCGCTTCGCGCGCCTTCACCATCAGCGTCGCCGTATCCTCGTCGCTCAGCGGGGACAGTTTTTCCTGCTCGTGGATCCAGCAGAACAGGCGGTGGTCGAAGTCGTCGCCGCCCAGCGCGGAATCGCCACCGGTGGCCAGCACTTCGAACACGCCCTTGGTCAGCTTCAGGATCGAGATATCGAAAGTGCCGCCGCCCAGGTCATAGACGGCGAAGCGGCCTTCAGATTCGTTGTCCAGGCCATAGGCAATCGCCGCGGCGGTCGGTTCGCTCAGCAGGCGCAGCACGTTCAGGCCGGCCAGCTGGGCCGCATCCTTGGTGGCCTGGCGCTGGGCTTCGTCGAAATAAGCCGGCACGGTGATCACGGCGCCCACCAGGTCGTCGCCCAGCGCATCTTCGGCACGCTGGCGCAGCGTGGCCAGGATCTGGGCCGACACTTCCACCGGCGATTTCACGCCGGCGACCGTCTTGATCTTGACCATGCCGTGACCGCTCTCGCTGTCACCATCAATGAAGTCGTAAGGCAGGTTCTCGACGTAGGCGATGTCCTTCAGGCCACGACCCATGAAGCGCTTCACGGAGACGATCGTATTCTTCGGATCGGTAGTCTGGTGGGCCTGGGCCTTGTAGCCAATATTGGCGTGGCCATTCGGCAGATAACGCACCACGGAAGGCAGCAGCGGGTGGCCATCCTCGTCGTTCAGCACTTCGGGGATGCTGCTGCGCACGGTCGCAACCAGCGAATTGGTGGTGCCGAGGTCAATGCCTACCGCCAGGCGATGCTGGTGCGGGGCGGTGGACATGCCCGGTTCGGAAATCTGCAGAAGAGCCATTGTGAAACCTGTCTTGTTTTTCTACGCCGAGGCTCAGGCCTCAAGCGCGTCGTAAGCGAAGCGGACTTCTTCGCCGAATTTTTCGAGGAACATCAGCGCGCGGACGCCGGTGGCGGCCGCGTGGAAGTCACGCTCGTTCAGATGCTGCTCGATATCGTGCAACTGCTGCTTGCGCGCCGCCCGCAGCTGGCCATCCAGCTTGTCGAGCAGCTCGCCGTCCTTCGTGGCGCGCGCCTCTTCCAGCTCCTCGCGCCATTCCATCTGCTGCATCAGGAAGTCCATCGGCATGGCCGTGTTGGACTCGACCTTCAGGTCCGTGCCATTCAGCTCGCACAGGTATTGCGCGCGCTTCTGCGGGTTCTTCAGCGTCTGGTAAGCCTCGTTGGCGCGCGTGGCCCATTGCATGGCGACGCGCTTTTCAGCGTCGGTCGCATTCACGAAGCGGTCGGGATGGACCTGGGCCTGCACCTCGCGATAGGCCGCATCCAGGGCGGCCATATCGATGGCGAATTGCTGGGGAAGATGGAAGAGGTCGAAGTGGTTTTGCACGATGCTTATACGCGGAAGCTTTCGCCGCAGCCGCAGGCGTCCTTCTCGTTCGGGTTGTTGAACTTGAAGCCTTCGTTCAGGCCTTCGCGGGCGAAGTCCAGTTCCGTGCCGTCGATATACGGCAGGCTTTTCGGATCAACGAAGACCTTCACGCCGTGCGACTCGAAGACCGCATCCTCGTCCGCCTTTTCGTCCACGTACTCCAGTTTGTAGGCCAGACCCGAGCAGCCGGTCGTGCGTACGCCAAAGCGCAGGCCGATGCCCTTGCCGCGACGCTCGATGTAGCGGTTGATATGCTTGGCTGCTTTTTCGGTCAATGTAATTGCCATAAATTCCTCCGCGGCTGCCTGGTGCAGATTAAGCGCCGTGCTTTGCCTTGTAGTCGTTCACAGCTGCCTTGATGGCGTCTTCGGCCAGGATGGAGCAGTGGATCTTCACTGGCGGCAGGGCCAGTTCTTCAGCGATCTGGGTGTTCTTGATGGCCAGCGCTTCGTCCAGCGACTTGCCCTTCACCCATTCGGTCACCAGCGAGCTGGAAGCGATCGCGGAACCGCAACCGTAGGTCTTGAACTTTGCGTCCTCGATCTTGCCGTCCGCACCGACCTTGATCTGCAGCTTCATCACGTCGCCGCAAGCTGGTGCGCCGACCATGCCCGTACCTACGGTATCGTCGCCCTTCTCAAAGGAACCAACGTTGCGCGGGTTTTCGTAGTGGTCGAGAACTTTTTCCGAGTAAGACATTTGATGCTCCTAGTATTTAATTGGTCACGCTTCGCGCTTAGTGCGCGGCCCACTGGATCGAGTTCAGGTCGATCCCGTCCTTGTACATTTCCCACAACGGGGACAGCTCGCGCAGCTTGCCCACCTTGGACTTCAGCAGCTCGACGGCAAAGTCGATGTCCTTCTCGGTCGTGAAGCGGCCGATGGTGAAACGGATCGAGCTGTGCGCCAGTTCGTCGCTGCGGCCCAGGGCGCGCAGCACATAAGATGGCTCCAGGGATGCCGAAGTGCAAGCGGAACCGGAGGACACGGCAATGTCCTTCACTGCCATGATCAGCGATTCGCCTTCCACGAAGTTGAAGCTCACGTTCAGGTTGTGCGGCACGCGGTGTTCCATGTCGCCGTTGACGTAAGTCTCTTCGATTTCCTGCAGGCCCGTGGCCAGACGGTCGCGCAGCGCCTTGATGCGGGTGATTTCGCTGTCCATCTCTTCCTTGGCGATGCGGAAGGCTTCGCCCATGCCCACGATCTGGTGCACCGGCAGCGTGCCGGAACGCAGGCCGCGCTCATGGCCGCCACCGTGCATCTGCGCTTCGATGCGCACGCGCGGCTTGCGGCAGACGTACAGGGCGCCGATGCCTTTCGGACCGTAGGTCTTGTGGGCGGTAAAGGTCATCAGGTCCACTTTCAGGTCCTGCAGGTCGATCTTGACCTTGCCGGTGGCCTGTGCGGCGTCGCAGTGGAAGATGACGCCCTTGCTGCGGCAGAAGGCGGCGATTTCCTTGATCGGCTGGATCACGCCAATCTCGTTGTTGACCATCATCACGGAGACCAGGATGGTGTCCGGACGCACGGCGGCGGCGATCTGCTCGACGCTGACCAGGCCATTGTCCTGCGGGTCCAGGTAGGTGGCTTCGAAGCCCTGGCGTTCCAGTTCACGCACCGTGTCCAGCACTGCCTTGTGCTCGGTCTTGACGGTGATGATGTGCTTGCCCTTGGTCTTGTAGAAGTTGGCCGCGCCCTTGATGGCGAGGTTGTTCGATTCGGTGGCGCCGGAAGTCCAGATGATCTCGCGCGGGTCGGCGTTGATCAGGGCCGCCACGTGGCCGCGCGCCTCTTCCACGGCCGCTTCCGCGGTCCAGCCGTACATATGGCTGCGGGAGGCCGGGTTGCCGAACTGTTCGCGCAGGTAGGGAATCATCTTGTCCGCAACGCGTGGATCGATCGGCGTGGTGGCCGAGTAGTCCATGTAGATCGGGAAGTGCGGTGCAGTGTGGAACTCTACCGGTGCTACCTGGGCGACATTCTTTTCGGGGGCGTTCATCTATTTACTCCAATTCGGTTAACCGAGGGCTGCCTGATTGTTGCGGTGCATGACCACGACATTCTGTTCAGCGTTCTTTGCTTTTTGCTGGTCGACCAGGTCTTGCAGGGACACGGAATCGAGGTAGTCGACCATCTTTTCATTCAGGGTGGCCCACAGTTCGTGGGTCATGCAGCGGGCGCCGCTGGCGTGATCGGCGCCGTGGCAGTTTTCCTTGCCGCCGCACTGGGTTGCATCGAGCGGCTCATCGACGGCGATGATGATGTCGGCCACCGTCACCTTGTCCGCCCGGCGCGCCAGGCTGTAGCCGCCGCCCGGCCCGCGGATCGATTCCACGATTTCATGGCGGCGCAGCTTGCCGAACAGCTGCTCAAGATAGGACAGCGATATCGACTGCCGCTGGCTGATGCCAGAGAGCGTCACAGGACCCTTGCCCTGGCGCATGGCCAGGTCAATCATCGCAGTCACAGCAAAACGGCCTTTGGTAGTCAGACGCATCACAACCTCGGTTCAACTCAGTTAAAATATCGCTCTGTTCCCGAGATTCATTTCCCGATTACTTGAACGATTTAGTCAAGTATAACAGACTTGGAATTTCCTTGTCAGACGCGCTTCGAAGCGCCTGTGGGGACGCATGCACGGCGGATCAATGATCCGCCCTACAGCCCCTGCGGGGCCAAACCCACCATGTCGCGTAGGACGGATCATTGATCCGCCGCCATTGTTGGCCGCAACAACTTCATCGGCCCGAACAACTCGTGCATTTGCTTATTGGCAATAAATGACACATTGTAGGGATGCTCGCAAATGATCTGCGGCAGCGCCTGCACCTCCGGCAGCTTGTTGAGCTGCTCCGCAATCTTCCCCCACAACACCAAGGTCGGCTGCTTCGCGGCCAGCGCGCGCAGCACGGTTTCGAAGAACGGCAGCCAGGCCCGTGCATCCTTGACCGGCGCCACATGCGGCCGGAACACCAGCGACGCATTCAGCAGCAGGAAGCCGTGCTCGATCAACCGCTGCTGCACCTCGGCCAGCGTCTGGATGGCTGCGCCGGAGCGGGCACGGCTGGCCACGGCGGCCAGCGCCTCGCCATTGGTCTGATCCTCGCTCAGCTGCCCATCGGCGACCAGCAGCATTTTCATGAAGTTGCGCAGCGAAGTCGCCTTGTTGACGGGCTTGGACAAGCCGCCGCCCTCCTCGTCCGACCACAGCCCCTTCACGGCGCCGTCCATGAAGCAGACGCCGGTCGCGCTTTCGGCGCGCGGATAAGGGCCTTCACCGACCAGCACATAGCGCACCTTGTCCAGCGGCTGGGCAAAGGCGGCAAACAGGCGCAGCTCGGTCGGCAGGTAGCTGTCCACCGCCAGCTCGGCAAGATAGGACGGGTTCGCCTTCGCCATCGCTTCCAAGCCCTGTTTCAAGACGGCGTGCCAGGACGCATCGGCGCGGTCGAGCGCCTGCAGGATTTGCGGTGGGATGGCCATTCGGACAGCTTTATCTGGGGGGAAACCCAGGATTGTAGCGCAAGCCGCTTATTTCGGCTTCTCGGCTCCGTAGGTCTTGACCAGGTAGTCGACCATGGCCGGGATATCCTCATCCGGGAATTGCGCACCGAAGGGCTTCTTCATCTTCTTCACGGTCGCCTCCCAGTATGCGCGCGCCGACGACGGCGGCTGCATCTGCGCGTAATGCGCCGAATGGCACAGCATGCAGTTGGTCAGCACCAGCTGGTAGCCGGGCATCTGGCTGGGCTTATAGGCAGCCGTTTCGGGCGGCAGCACGATTTCGGCGGCGGACGCGGCGCCGCAGCAGCCGGCGGCAAGGGCGATGGCAAGCAAGGCTTTCATGGTCCCCTCCCCTCAGGCCGCGACGACGTGGGTCGATTCGACGGTATTGCGCATATAGCCCGCCGCATTCCACAGTCCCGCCATCGGCTGGCTCTGTCCGATGCGGTTGACCGCGCGTACCATCAGCTCATGCGTCCCCTTGGATGGCTTGAATGGCGCGCTCCATTCGCGGAAGGAATAGCGCCCCAGGTCCTGGCCCAGCGTGGCCGCCCGCCAGGTCTTGCCGCCGTCGCTGGAGAAGGCGACTTCGGTGATGCCTTGTCCGCCGTCGAACGCAATGCCCTTGACTACCAGGGCCTGGCCTGCCTTCACGCGCGCCCCGTCCGGATGGCTGGTGATGAAGGAACGCACATTGAAGCGCGCAATCGGCACCGTGCGCGCCGGCGCAGTGCCGGGCGGCACGCAGGCGCAGGCATTGTCCGGAATGCGGTAGGCCGAGGCCATCCAGAACCCGTCATACGGTTTATCCAGCACCGTGATGTCGGACAGGTGCTTGATCCAGTAAGTGCCGTAATAGCCCGGCACGACGAGGCGCAAGGGATAGCCATTCAGGAATGGCAAGTCGGCCCCGTTCATTTGCCAGGCCAGCATGACTTCGCCGTCCAGCGCATGGTCAATATTCAGCGCCTTCACGAAATCCGGACCGTCGCCGGCGGGCGGCGTGTCCAGGCCATTGAAGGCCACCTGCACCGCGCCGGCCTTCACGCCGGCCTTCTCCAGCACGGTCTTCAGCGGCAAGCCCTTCCAGCGCGCGTTGCCCATCGCGCCATTCGACAGTTGACCGCCATTGGCGCGCGGCGAGAAATGCGCACGGCTGTTGCCCGAGCACTGGTTGACGGCCACGATCTCCACCGCATCGCCCATCTGGCGCAGGTCCGCCAGCGACAAGTCCAGCGGCGTAGTCACATGGCCGCCCACCTTGAGCCGGTAAGCGTCTGGATCGATGGACGTGGGAATGGCGCTCCAGTGGTAGCGCACGAAGAAGGCATCGTTGGGAGTGAGCACGCCTTCGCTGAAGACTGCGAAAGGCGTTTCCAGCTGGGGTGGCCTGCTGGTCAGCACGATCAGGGGCCGCTTTTGAGGAAACGCCGCCAGCTCCCGCTCACCGTTGTCGAACGGCAATTTTATGCGCGCCGTATCCGCCAGCGCCGCAAGGCCATGGCCACCCAACACCGAGGTTGCGCCAGCCCAGCCGGCATGTTTGAGGAAGTCCCGCCTGCGATATGCACACATGTCCGCCTCCCCTCGAAAGGATCAGGCAACTGTATCACAGTCCGGCAAGCAAATCGTTGGCGTTCAGTATGGCCCAGGCGATTTCGGGGTGGGTGTCCAGGCAACGGCGGATGGCGGCAGGAATCGCCTGCCGCGTCTTGCGGCACAGGCCCGGCTTCTGTTCCAGCTCGATCTGGAAACCGCGTACCGTGCGCACTTCGTTCGAGCCCGGCAGTATACTTATGGTTATTCCTAACTGTTCCTGCAAGCGTTCGCCGATGCGCTTCAATTCGGCGTAAGTGGCAATGGCTTCGATACGCTCCACCAGGCGCTTTTCCTCCTCCTTTGTGAGGCGCAGGATGCGCAAGTCGGCCTGCGGGTTGTCCAGCAGCAGTTCGCGCTCGCACACGCAGGCGCCGGGCGGACATTCTTTGCGAACAGGGAAGGCGGGGGCATGCAGCATGGTCGGGTTTTTTTGCAGACATCGGCAGCAGATCGATAAAGTATCCGATGTCGGCATGGGTGCTGTCAAACGGGGCGGCGCTTGTATGCACACCCGGCCTGTCTTGCATGAAGCTGTTCTACCATTAGTTAAAAAGTGAAGACGCAGACACCGTGAGCCAACTCCCGCAGTTCCTAGCAGCACCCGGGGCCCTGGGCCGTCTTATCGGTGAATTCGACTGGTCCACGACTCCGCTTGGCCCGCTGGAGCAATGGCCGCAAAGCTTGCGCACCACCGTCAGCCTGATGCTCAACACGAGCCACCCGATCTGGATCGGCTGGGGCCCGGAAACCACCTTCCTCTACAACGACGCCTATATCGCCGTACTGGGCGAGGCCAAGCACCCGTGGGCGCTGGGCCGTCCCATGCGCGAGGTGTGGGCCGAGATCTGGGATTATTGCCAGCCGCTGGTCGACAAGGTTTTCCAGCGGGGCGAAGCCACCTATGTCGGCGAAGCGCAGCTCTTCATGGACCGCGGCGGCTGGCTGGAAGAGAAGTACTTCACGTTTTCCTATAGTCCCATCGTGGACGAGACAGGCGGCGTGGGCGGGCTGTTCTGCCCCTCGGCCGATGTCACCACGAGCAAGCTCAATTCGCGCCGGCTGGCGACGCTGTCGTCGCTGTCCGCCTCCGCGCTGGGCGAGCAATCGGTAGCCAGCGCCTGCGACAGCGCGATGGCAGCCATCGGCGCCAACCCGAACGACATCCCTTTCGCCGCGCTTTATTTGTCCGGCGAGGAAGGCGGCCCGGCACAGCTGCGGCAAACGATCCACCTGCCCGATCCCTCGCCGCTGCCGGACCAGATGACGCTGGAAGGCGGAGTCGAACAGCTGCCCGTCGGCCATATCCAGGAATTGCCACCCGGCCTGGCCAACCAGGGCGTCAAGGAAGCGCTGGCGCTGCCGCTGGTGCTGCCGGCCCAGGCGCGCGAGGCGGGCGTGCTGGTGCTGGGCGTCAGCCCGGTGGCCCGCCTCGATGACCACTACCGCAGCTTTCTTGAAATGGTGGCCGGCCAGGTCGCGGCGGCGCTGCACAACGCTACCGCCGTCGAGGAGCAGCGGCGCCGCGCCGAAGCGCTGGCGGAACTGGACCGCGCCAAGACCGCCTTCTTCAGCAATGTCAGCCACGAATTCCGCACGCCGCTGACGCTGATGCTGGCGCCCATCGAGGACGCCATGGAAGACAGCGAGAACCGCCTCCCCGCCGCCCAGCACGAGCGCCTGCAACTGGCCCACCGCAACGCGCTGCGCCT